>CAZALJ010000370.1:0-2501 GCA_964485715.1 uncultured archaeon | reverse complement strand
TTATCGATTAATTATCTAGCTGGTTCAAGTCTTCAGAGAAAAACAGCTGAAATGCAGTACAATGGATCCTATTTCATTTATACTATTCAAATGAACTGCAATGTTTCTTTTAACTATAGTATTCAGATTTTTGATGAAGCTAACAATTATATAGAGGTTGGCAACGTCAGCTTAAGAACATACTGGGGCCCAGTTATTTATGAAGCTGATATAATTCGCTTTGATGATAACACAATAATCGTGTGGGCGAATGTTTCGGATTTTGGTTCTGGAATCGCTGAAGTTTTCTTAGAATATAGTTTCGGTACTGAAAGTGGAGTAGCAGGTTATGGGGCTGGTGTTCAATTAGAGAAAATTCCAATGGAGTTCAATGGTAGCTTGTATTTAGCAAATTTAACATTTTCAAAAAATGGATTTCTACAATGGCGTGTTATAGCCAAGGATGAAAATAATATTTTTATTAAAATTGGTTCATGGAACGATTACTCAATAACCTTGAAGGATTCACTTGATTTAAACGACCCTTTACCTGTATTAGGGCTTGTGGCCATAATACCTCTTCTGTTTGTTCTTTCAGCTATGGTTCTGCGAAGAAGTTATCAGAGAAGAAAGAATATCAAAAAACAAAGGGAAAAAGAAATTGTTACACGTTTTTCCGACACCTTAAACTTCCGAGCAATAATCTGTCGAAATAACGATGGAGTAGCATTTTATAGCGAAAAATTTCTGGGAAAGTCGCAGGATTTAGATTTAACTGCAGGCCTTACCTCTGCTGTATCTAATCTTGTTACTGAAGTATCTCAGAAAAAGATCAGAAAAGGAGAATTCGATCTTTTAGAACGTGAAGGATTCGGTATTCTGTCGCATAACGGAGAGTATTCGACAATTACGATTATCTCAGAGGGAAAACTTAGCACAAGTATGAGAAAACAAATCGAAAATCTTCATGATGAAATTGAGAAACAGGTCAGCAAAGAAGAATTAGAATCAGTAGGAATTAAACAAAAACAGGCTGTAATCAGGCCTCTACTAGACAAACACCTTAAGGTTGGACTTCTTAGACCTCTATTTCTGGATCAGCTGCTTTTAAAGAAGAAACAAGATCAATTCAATAAGACCGAACAGAAATGGTTAAATGCCATCCAACAGATCCCCTCATTAGTGGGGTCTGGCAAGATAGTGTTTTACATGATGGCATTTACCTCGATTCTTGAAACCAAAGGAGTTCTTCTTATAAAGGCTTACACTTTTTTGGAAAAATGTTATAACCTAGGTATAGTAAAACCATTCTCTTAAAGGGGTCGTTGAACTTTTAAAAGAATCAAACGAGTAATAAGATCGAAAATTCGTTTATCTCTTGCCCATTCCTCAGCAGTTTTCCATTTCTTTTTATTTTTCGTGTTGTCCGTTTTGCTCTCAGGTTTGACTTCTACTAGAACTCTTAACCCGTGAAAAAATTCGATGAAGGTATTAGGGGTATAGTGGCTTAAGCGTCCCTCTTCAGTTTTGTAAGGGATTTTTACTGGTTGATGCTGGTACTTTACAACAGAAGGACAATGTTCGCATAAAAAGCATAAAATCCCTGAGAATGAAGAACTTCCAAAATCTATTAGTATTATTCCTCTGTCGATAGTTGATAATATTCACATATTTACCATAATCTCATTATTAAAGAGTTACCTTAAAATGTGAGCCCACGTTAATTGTTCGGCTTCTAGCAATTTAGTCTAATGAGAAAATAACCAAATCATTAGAGTCAGGGGAAACAGCGGAGGAAGCCGTGATAAGGGAAGCCAAAGAAGAACTCGGGCTAGATGTGATAATAATTCGTTTTTTGGGAATTATAAAAGATGAATTTCTTGTTTTTGAATGTCAACCAATAGGCGGAGAACTTGAGCCTGATTCTGGAGAAATCCAGGAAACAAGATGGGTTCCCCTTGAGCAAGCACCTGAATTCTCAAAAAACGTTCTAACAGATAAAATCCTGAAATTACTTTGATCAACACTTCATTAAGATCACTATTTGTCTTAAATCCGAAATTGAGATGGAGTTGGGAATACAAAAGCTTCTGGATAAATATTCCTGAGAAACTTTCTGGTTTCATAACAAAAGTGACAGCCATTCACGTAAGCTTCTCGAGGAACATAACCACTCTCAGAGGCAAGGTTCATTAACCCTTTTATACCTTTATCCTGTAATTTTGCAATAACAGCAAAGTCCTGATAGTCATATCCTTCAATGATTGTTTTCAGGTTTGTCTCTCGGGTATTTCCAATACTTAAGCCTGGACATATAGTAACGTTTCCAAATTCGTCAATATCTACTCCCAAAGGGGATTTAAGTGTTCCCCCTGCCCACGCACCAGGACAGGTTTCCATTAGAGTTTTTGATAAAGAATTTATTTTCATCTGTTTTACAAGAGCTTCCGCTGCTCTTCCCACACACAAAGGTTCTGTCTTTATAACTTCAACTTGCGAGAGGAGGGTTTCCAAAGACCTTA
>CAZALJ010000369.1:0-2516 GCA_964485715.1 uncultured archaeon | reverse complement strand
CAATATCAGTTGGCTAATTAACGGGCATTGAAATTCCATTAAGCCTGTAATAATCTACTCTCGTCTTTCATAGTCTTTACTACCATATTAAATAAACTTTTTCATCTCCTTTTATTTCCACCTTTTTCCCATAGATTAATGAGTGATAAAATCAGTTTATTTAAAAGCAATCTGCCCATAAAAAATAAGTTCACATTGAATCCAGGATTCAGATATTCTAAGCTTAACAATAAAAGATATTAAAAGAACAAAGATAGAAGCTCTTAAACAGTGAAAGAACTTTCGAAAAGACATTACTCTTTCTTGTGATTTTAGTATGTCAAAAAACTGTACAGATAGGAAACGTTTAAACGAATATGCTTCAGACATTATCAATTCTATTCCTTCAGAACTTCAAATCATCTTTGAGATCTTTTGGTCACATCAGAAAGAAGTGTATATTGTGGGTGGAGCAGTTCGTAATTGTCTACTGGGGTTTCCTGTTAAGGATTTCGACATTGCAACCAACGTCCATCCGAAACAAGTAGAAAAACTGCTGAATGATGTGGGTATAAAGACCAGACAAATCGGTAGTAAATATGGCACAATTTTAGCTATTGTTGGAAAAAAAGCAGTGTTTGATGTGAGCACTTTTCGCCGTGAAATCTATTCTGTTTCAGCACCTCCAAAAATCGTTTTTGTTGATTCCTTGGAGGAGGATTTAGCTCGCAGAGACTTTAGATTTAATGCTATCGCTTTTGATCCTAAAAATAAAGAGTTTATCGACAAATATGATGGATTTAATGATATTCAACGAGGTAGAATAAGAATAATAGGAGATGCTTACACACGGTTGTCGGAAGACGGAACACGTATCATACGCCTTGCACGTTTCGCTTCTCAATATAATTTAACAATTCAGCGCGATTTATTAACTGCGACTCTAGCAATTGGGAAAAATATTCAATTTTATAGTTATACAGCTCTTCAAAAAGAATTCTTCAAACTTTTAATGCTCCCAGATCCTACAAGGGGACTTCATTTGTTATGGGATACTGAAACATTATTTGCAATGTTTCCTAATTTCCCCTTTTTAAAATCAAAAGCTGAAGGTGTAAATATTCAAAAAATATTACATAGATTTACTAAGATACCTTCTCGAGATATCTGGATTAAGCTCTTTGGGTTATTACTGTTCTTATCAAAAGAATCGGTTCATAATGCAGATCTATGGTATTTAATCGGTCAGAATCTGAAAATAACAGTTAATGAACAAAAAAAGCTTGACCGTTTGCTTTTTTCATGGTTAAATTTTCCCCAGTTCTTCGAACCAAAGAAGTTAAAACAGTGGATTCGGGCCACTGGGCTCAATACAAGTGAGGATCTTTTGCAATTGATTTTTTTACAAGCAGAGCTAGTAAACCACTCTGAACTCTTACTGAAGAAGAGATTGTATTTGAGAGAAGCCCAAAAAATAATCGAATCATTTCGTAGAAGGTCTAGATATTAAAAACATTTGCTTTCATAGTATCTATCAATTTTCTGTGATGACTTTGCACTTATCTTGAAATTTAAAAAGGATAAATACACTTCACCTAAGCGAAAGAGAACTAGATAGGCCTTAAATATGGCCTTAAACATGTCATATCTGATCGCAAGTGGCCTAAAAAATGTCATATCTAACCGCAATTGACCACTCAAGGAAGATAAAGATAAGTCCCAGTGCTAAAGCAATTTTTAAATTACTAGCAGAAAAGAGAACTCCCATTGCAGTAAAAGAGATAGTGAAGGAGCTCTCCTATTCTGAACGTACAATCCAATATGGCCTAAGGCAGTTAGAAAGGCATAAATTGGTGGAGAAAAAGTCAAATTTAAGAGATCTGAGAGAAAGTCTTTATCTACTGGCATCTTCGGCACTCTTTTACAGAGCTTTGACATAACCTAGCTTTCACCTCCTCTTTTCATTAAGATCGCGTTTTTTTTGGGATATAGTAAGTTTCCAAGTCATGGATATTGGGTATCCTTTTCATTCTTACCGTTTCTTTAGTGAAAATAGTTTCCATTTCATCTATAAAGATGAAAAAATAAAGATCCTTTACAAATAAGAAGCACACAAATATCTCCTTGGTATCTTCATTCTTTCCAATTTGTTTATTAAATCCTCAGTTCGTGGTGTTGGCTTTGGAGATTATACATCAAGCTATTCGTAGCCGTTCTAAGATAATTAATCTCTATTCTGCTACAGAATCGTGGTTTTGGGTAATAGGAAGTATTAATCCTTTTCGTGGGTGTGAACATAATTGTAAATATTGTGACGGTAAGGCAGAATGGTATCGAATCAAGAACTTCGGTACTCACATTCGAGTTAAAGTCGACGCTCCACAGAAATATGAAAAAGAACTCCTCAAAATGGGATATGAACCACACTATAGACCGATCAAGAACACTTTAGAAGCGTTTCTACCTGAATTTTCCCGAAGAAATCGAATTAAAGCAAATTATATGCCACGTTTTCCTTTTGCTGTTGGTGGTGGAGT
>CAZALJ010000368.1:0-2516 GCA_964485715.1 uncultured archaeon | reverse complement strand
GGAACACGTCTTCTAAAATATTACGTATTTCATTCTTTACTTGTTCATCCAATCTCTAACACACCTCATTTGACAAGTTATGGAAGGTATGAATGAGTTTAGGTTACCAAGGAAAGCCTCATATTTATATTACTAGGGAATATGCTGAAACTATTTCATCTTATATTCATAAGGAAGACGTCAGAAAACCACATTACTTGTAGGGTGGACAAATAGAAGAAAATAAGATGTCTCTTCAACATTTAAAGAGTTTAATGCTTGCTAGGAAGAGCGGAGGGAGCAGTAATCTAAGATATAACAATAATGAAGAAAAAGATGTCCATTCAATTGTCGAAAACCGATACTAAATGTCATAATTAATAGTAATAACATCTTTTTTAGCCTTGTGTCAGCTGAATAAGATAGGAGATATCTAATTCGCTGAAGAATGACTGTTTGTCGTCTTCTTCAATGCATCAATAGAGTGGTTTAAAATGGAATTTTGTTTATGACAGATAAATCGTCCTAGAGCGTGAGTTTTCATCCATGCAGGGGCCATTCAGAAAAGTTATCTGTACAAGAAGCGTTAAATTGAGGCTTTCGGCCCTCAAAGGAGTTGTTAGAGAAGTTATCCGCACAAGAAGCGCGAAAAAAAAGGTTTCGGCCCTCAAAGGAGCTGTTAGAGAAGTTATATGGGCTAGAAGCGTTAAATTAAGGCAATCATCCTTGAAAAAAAGTTTTACGGAAACTATTCAAACTAAAAAGACGCAAATAAGGCTAATATTTGGTTTAGCTGTACGAAATGCGACTCGTTCTAAATATCGATCTTTGCTCCTTATATTTGGCATTTTGCTCACTGTCGCCCTCGAAACAGGAATTGTGGTAAGTGTCGACACATTGTATGATGATTTTATTCTAGATCATAGAAATCAGAATTATACCGATATAACAGTCCATCCGAAAATATGGGGAAATTTAACTACCCTCAAAACTTTAGCAAGGGATGTTCAACATACTTCAGGAGTATCAAAAGCGAGTCCTGTCTACTATACAACTGTAAACCGCTTTTTAGATACAGAAATTCGTGCTAATGTCTTGTTATATGGAATTGATTACAAGACCCACCCTGATTTTCCCCACTTGAATGTAATCGCCGGAAAACGTGAAGTTTCTGGTTATACTATTATGATTTCTGAAAGTATTCAAGAAGAAGCTGGTGTGGAAATCGGTACACTACTTCCTCTTACTTCTCTTGATCCCAGATTCCATGCTATCGAAGTGACTGTGGGAGGGGTCATGAGTAATGAACCCTTCTTTGGTAACAAATTATTAAATTCATTTATTCTGGTTGATATAGAAATTTTGTATGATATTGTTCCAGAAGACCAACGATTTAGTTTATTGACTGGTGAAATTGATGTATCTGTAGATAATCTTGTTAATATTCGAAAAATTAGTGAAAACATCAAAGATAATGTTGGTTTTGATAATTATGTGCTAGTGGAGAAAAACATATCCGAAATTGAAGCTTCGGGGATTCGTTCCTATCAAACAGCAATGAATCTCATTATTATCGCTTCTTTCATTGTAGAATTCCTCTTTATTGTTAACATTTTGACAATTGCAATCAAAGACCGTCAGAAAGAATTTGGAATTCTTCGCGCTGTAGGCATTAATACAAGACAACTTATTGAACTCATTGCGGTAGAAATCCTATTTTATTCATTGATAGGGTGTATAATAGGTGTGGTTGCTGGTATTGGATTTTCTAATTTTCTGGTCGGCCTACTCAACTCATTTTACACGAGTCTGGAGTTACAAGAAATCTCTATTCATCCTTCATCAATTTTCGCAACATTTATGTCTGGGATTGTTGTAGCATTAATAGCTGGTCTCTATCCAATCTTTTTGGCTATTTCTATGCCTGTGATTCAAAATATTCATTCTCAGATGCGGACAGCAAAATTTATTAATTTTTTCAGCAATTGGAAGTACACTGTAGGAGCAGGGATTCTTATTGTGATTACAGGGTTTTATTTTCAGTTTTTTATTGGTCCCACTAGATTTTTGGATTTTTCGATTATTTCTACACATTTTATTGTCGTAGTCTTCATATTTCTTGGTACTTTATTAGTAGAAATCGGGATTCTGGTTTTTTTACCTAAAATTGGGCATAAACTCTTATTTTGGTTCGGTATCATCACACGTACTATCTCAATGCGGAATATCACCAGGGAATTTCAAAAATCTTTATTCACCATATTGACTTCGGCTTTGGCCCTTGCATTCATTCTAGTTGTCGGCTTGACTTCAACAGCGGTAATAGCTTGCGTTCCAGAATTTTACCAAAATCAATGGGGTAGAATAGATATAGTTCTTGAAACTATGGATAGTGAACCTCTTTCAACTGATTTCACATGGTATCTCGATGCGCGTACGTATATTGTGCGATCCTCATTCATTCAGGAAATGCGGACTGAGATTGGGGGGATTGCCTCGTATGTTTATGGTGTTAATCCCCGTAAATACTCTCATTT
>CAZALJ010000367.1:0-2522 GCA_964485715.1 uncultured archaeon | reverse complement strand
CGCTCATGGAATTTTTTAACAAAAGAAAAGCGAAGTGGTGAGAATAAAAGCTCTATTATTTCGTTTTTATGGAAAATAGTAAAAAGAATTCAGAAAATTAAAACCTACATCACCATAAAACGACAGTACAAGCGTTCGAGTTCGTACCTCGAACAACTTAAGCAGATAGATGTTCCTCTCCTAATGCTTCATGGTAATAAGGATACAGTTAATCCTTCTATAACATACAACGTCTTAAAAAAGCATCTTCCTCAAGCTGAAGTAATTGAGATCGATGGAGATCATGGAATAATTCATGAGCATCCAGAAGAATTTAATAACATTCTTTATGAGTTTCTAACTCAAACAGCTAAACAATAGCTTCAAGATTAGATGGCAGAGGTTATGGAACCCAGTCTAAGAGCCGTGGATATCCTACTTCAACAAAATCTTTTTTGATTAAACGTATTTTTTCGAAAATTACACTTCTCATGGTTTCCTCTTCAAGTTGAAGATCAGAAAGAATTTTTCCTGCTTTAGGTTGGATATTTTTTAGACCAGCAGTCATTTTGGAATAATTAACTAATTCTTTTTCGGTCAATAGCTCATTGGTATAAATAGAGCTCTGTGTTGAGAGCCCACCTGAAAGAATTTTGAATCCTTCTTCTCTATTGAAACTATTGGGGTTACCACAGACACCAAGAAATTGGTTGAAGCAATCTTTGTAAGGGTGAACAACATTTCTAGCAACAACTCCCCGAAGAAACATTTGTGTTGTTTGTTCCGTAAATAATAAGGAAAAAGGAATAGAAATCATCAATTCGGTCATCATCAATTTTTCAGAATTTATCACAGATCCAGAAATATCTTGTGCTTTATCATAGATATCCAAAGGCATCACAATTCCAGTGATCTCTCGGTAATCAGTAATGATCTCCCCTGGCGATAAACCAAATTGAACATAATAAATTCCAACACCTGTAAGGAAAATGAAAGGTTCACCTGTGGTTAATTCTTGCCCTGTGAGAATCAAGTCAGGCAAAAGTATTACATTGTCTTTAATAATATCATGGACTGGTTGGTTTAAATAAACCCCCAAAAATGATTCAGTTTCTATTAATTTACTCCACGACGGAAAAAAAAGGATCTGTGTTAAATTATTTAAAAGATTTTCATTCTGGTGCCGTTGTGACATATATCCAACTTTCCTTGTTTGCCTCTTTGTTAAGATCTATGATTTTGTAAATCTTTTTATATTAAAACCTGTTGTTAATCGAAATAGTAATTTTTTATTGATTATAACTTAAATAAAATTTACAAAGTAATAAATGACCTATTAAGTTAAGTATAATAAAAATTTCTCAATATTCTTTCCTATAAATAGATCACTACTTGAAGTTTTCTAAATACTACCTGAGGATAAAATAATCAAGAATTTATAAGTGTGGCTAAAGGAGGAGCCCATAAATAGGATAATTATTTTCGTAAGTGATATTTCTCTTCAGATGGAGCGATCTCCAGTGATTAAGGTACCTGACATTAATGCTATTCATGCGGTGCTCTTGCAAACTATTGATGAGGATCCCGATCTTCAGGTTAAAGCCTTGATTGCTTCTCTCCTTGCTCAACGAAATTCGCTTACTTTAATCCAGAAATTGATGTCGCTATCGAAATCGCCGAATCCAGAAGTTCGTGAAATTATTGCAATGAGTCTGGTGGGTCATTCTGAAGTACTTGATGCTATGATAGACTGGTTTGAAGCTGAAACAGATTTAGCAACGCTTAATAAGCTTTTTATCACCCTCTCTGCAACCCTACAAAAGGTTACTAAGGAAAATGATATAATTACAGCTGCCAATCAACTAAGTAGGCTAGTTAAACAAGAACATCATTTGGAATACAGCTTAGAATTGGTAGGATATTGCAATGGGCATATTGCTGCGAAAACTCTATTAGATGCTTCATATACTCATCGGTTTAAAGACAGAATTAGAGCCTCTGTCCTCCGAGGTATTTCACACCTCGCTCAAAAGACTCACACTCTTCCTGATGATCTCCAAAATTACTTGATTGATCTTGTTGGAGCTACTTATGAACCCTCTGAGCACAGAAAGATTGGATTAGAGGCGTTAGGAGAAATTAATAATCCCAAAGTAATTGATATATTAGAATTGATTGTGGAAACAGATCACAATCCCGAGTTACGAAAAAAAGCTATTGAAATTATTGGTAAATGGGGAGTTATTGAATTATCTCCTTTGTTAGTTGAAAAATTAAAGTATGATGGAATTTCTGATGTTCGAGCATCCGCTGCTATTGCTCTAGGAGTGATGTCATCCTTTGATGCTCTTCCTGAACTTTCAGATGCACTAGAAACTGATACAAGTTTTTTTGTACGCGAAGCTTCAGCTGAAGCCCTAGGAAATCTTAAATCACAACAAGCAATAGCTGCATTACTGAAAGGGTTAGAAGATCAGGATTCGTATGTCCGGTCTATTTCCGCTTGGTCAATAGAGCAGATCCAACCAACGTCTCTTGAGTTT
>CAZALJ010000366.1:0-2523 GCA_964485715.1 uncultured archaeon | reverse complement strand
GCTCGTATTTTAGTATATACACGTGAAGGACGCAATCTCCATGATGCAAAAACTTTTGAGGAGAGCCATTATGATAATCATCATTACGTCTTCTTTGATTCTAGTACGGGGTCGTATTCGGAAAATCCGTATTTGTATGAACTTGAAATAACAATATCCAACCATACAACAACAGCACTCAATGTTGAGGTATCGACTGGATCTATTTCTGTAATAGCTTACAAAACTAACATTTCATCTCTATTATTGGATACAAGTACTGGGAGTATTACTACTAATTTTCAAGAAGTATTCTTTAACGCATCTAATAGCCTCTACATCCACACCTCGACAGGATCAATAACTTCAACCTTCAATAACGTGAATTATTCTTCTAGTGAGGTGGATTGGATACTTGACACTTCAACTGGGTCTATTGATCTTAATCTTCTTCAAAAATCAATAATTGAGAACACACTAGTCACATATGATGTAGAAACATCAACAGGAAGTATTAGTTTTTATCACCAGCTTAATTCAACTATAGGCCTTCGAATGTATGCTGCTGTGCCAACAGGTACAATCTACACTCCTAGCTATTCCACTGATGGTGAATACAACTATAAGAGTGAAAACTATGACTCTGCTACCATGAAACTCTATTTATCAATGCATGCTTCGACAGGAAGCATAACAATCTTATAGTAAGAATATAATAGCTTTTATTCTATTTATTCGCTACTTAATATTATAATAGTACTGAAAATCTTCGAATTCATTTTCAGAGTAGTTTTATTTTTTCTGTGGCAAATCATTTTTAGAGAATGTAAAAGAAGACGTCCTTACTGAATTTCCGGAAGAAAAAGTCTTAATCGGGTTTTTATATCTCTTAAAATTCACAAAGGAAGGTGATGATTCTGACAATTGCACAAGATGTATTAGATGATCCATTGGTTGAATTAGCTGTATATGTAGTAGTCGTCTTTATCGTTGTTATATTTTTATGGATTGTTTGGAGCTTTATTCTAGGTCGAATTAAAGACAGGATTTCACCAGAGCTTCACAATGCCTTGAAGACTCTAGGACGAGCAACCATCCTTCTATTGGGCCTTTTTTGGATAGCAGGTGAAGGGCTATTTATAGGAGCGGCAGCTTTGCTTGGAACCGCAATAGGATTTGCTTCATCGACTACTCTCGGGAATTTCCTGAGTGGTTTGTATCTTCTTGTGACTAATCCTTTCAATGTCGGAGATTATATAATGCTCCCAGATTTGAAAATTGAAGGGATCGTTGAAGAAGTATCAATAAACTACACTAAAATGATAACACCTCAAGGTGTACATGTGAGTATTAACAACCAGAAAATGTTAGGTTCCACCATTCATAATACTAGTATAAAAGTTCCTGTAGAAGTTGTTGATAAAGGAAAAATCACATGGAGGGATAATGAAGGTGATAAATTTGATAATATTGGGGATGTGGTTGATATTTTGAGAGGGGTTCGTGCAAAATATGCTGACAAAGAGCAGGAGTATTATCTTTACCCTCTTGTTTACAATATCAATCCAGACAAGTATAGACACTCTCTTACAAAGAAAGTGTTAAATGAAGCAGCTCAAAAATTCAGTGACAGAACTGCAGAGCAAATTACATGGTTTCTGAATGATAGATCCTACAATCAATCAAATTATCAACTTAATTTGATCTTAGAAAATCCTTATGCTATTTTTGATTTAACAAGTGACATTTTAGGATTCTTGGAAGAAAAAATAGAAGAATTACATGAAGGCCAGTAACACAAAGAATATCAACTTAGAATTCCTACAGAGTGGCAACAATGTTTGAATTGGAAATCTCTATCATTTTCTACGGCACGATAGCTGGTTTGGCGACTCTTACAGGTATCTATGTAATGAGAAGAAACCAGGAATGGGCACTCGATAACTCTCACTATGTGAATTCATTTGCTGCCGGTTTGATTATGGCTTTAGTTTTTTTTCATTTAATGCCAGAGGCAATTGAGCTTTCTAATTCAGCATTCTATCCAGCACTTTTCATCGGTTTTTTCATCTTTTATTTGCTAGAAAATTTTATCGTGATCCATTCAGGAAGCGAAATTCATTATTGCCTTGATGAGGACGAAGAGGGGTCAGCAACACACCATTATGCTTCTCGAATGGGAATGATGGCGTTTTCTGGCCTAGCTTTTCATTCCTTAATTGATGGTATTATTATCGGCGTGGGATTTGAGTTACAGGAAATTACAGGGACTGAAATAGGATTTTTAGCTGCACTGGCTGTGATTCTTCACGAGATACCAGAAGGAGTTACCTCATTTGCCATCATAAATAAAACAATGCCAGATAAATCAAAAATCCTATCCATTATTGTGGCCATTGCGACACCAATAGGAGCAATTATCTCATTATTATTCATTGGGACTTTAACAGAATCCCTGATCGGAATCCTTTTGGCATTAGCTGCTGGTACATTTGTTTATGTGGCAGCTTCGGATTTAATTCCCGAAACCCATGAAAGTAACAA
>CAZALJ010000365.1:0-2542 GCA_964485715.1 uncultured archaeon | reverse complement strand
ACCACCATTTCTTGTAATACCCATTCACCATCATCTAGGTATGCGTATACTATCTTATCTATTTTCGATATGCTATAAATCCTGTAAAAGGTAATATCAATACCATTGATATCTTTTTCATAGATGTCAACTATCTCTATTGACATCATAGTGCTATACCTTCCAGTGTGTTCATCACCGTTCGGGTCTATATACTCAGTTTCGTAGGTAAAAGATCCAGAAATCTTGTCACCTTCTTCTGGGGCATTTACCATTGCAATACCCTTGAGGCTAGTTAACAAGAACAATAGAACAAATAGGTTGAAAAAAATTTTTCTTTTCATTTTATCACCACTCCAAATGTAATACATCTAACGAAGTCTGAATCATTATATATATGCAATTTAAAATATTTTCTCAGCAATCTGATACAGATCGATAACATGCACATACATGCCTGAAAGAATGGAAGTCTGATAATCAAAACAAAATTCAATTCTCGACTTCTTGTTGTCTTTCTAACTTCGCAGGAATTTTACTAAGAGAGGATTTACTTCATTTGGACGTGTATACTGAGGCATGTGACCGCATTCTTTAATTGTATGGAATTCAATTGACGGAACGGCTGCACAGACCTTTTGACTTGTTGGATAAGGGATTGTTTGATCCTTTTCTCCCCAGAAAAGCTGCATTGGTAACTCACGTTTTCCTAGTCTTTCGTATGTCTCCTTCAGGTTTGTGAAAGGCGTATTTAATACAGTAGATTGGATTGCTTGAAGAAATCCCTCATATTTCATTTGCTCTGTATATTTATCAAGATAATTAGTAACTTTTTCATACTCAAAGAAATCTTCCTTTTGAGCTTCAATTATTCTATTATGACCAAGGTATAATCTCAAGATTAATCTATTTAAAACTGGTATCTTTAAAATTGACAATAGAGTATTTCTTCCAATTGAAAAACCGATTGGATCTATTAATGACACTTTCTTTATCATATTTGGATATTTATCTGCAAAAACGACACAGATTCCACCTCCCATTGAGAGTCCAACAAGATTAATTCTATCTTTCGTCAAACCAAGCTGTTCCAATAATTCTAAGAGCTGATGCATAAAAAAATCCATGTTATAGGTAGTATGGGGACGATCAGAATAACCACGTCCATATAAATCATATCTTAAAACTCGAAAACCTTCTTTAACCAGATTTTCAAATACAGGGTCCCAAACAAATAATGGGGTCGAGAATCCATGAACCAATACAACAACATCCCCCTCTACTGGTCCATCTAGTTCATAATGCACAAATCCCTCAGAAAGTTGGATAAATTCCCCTGGAACTGATTCTCTTGTCTTGTCATTCAATTCTATATATTCATATTCCATAACTTAAGACTCTCACTTTTTTATATTTGCACATTTGATAAAATTCTTTGACAATTAGCATATTCGAATAGGTATATTATTTCTTTCTGAAAAATTTCCGACAGCCTTACTTATTTGAAAGCAAACCCGTATAAAGACTGATGTTGTTATTTGTCGTAAAACATCATTGTACACAAAAAAAGCTAAACGAATTTCCAATAATAATCATTTTTAACATGTGGATATATAATTGGTTAATGTACATCTACTTAGTTCTGGTATGATCATATGGATAATTTTTTTTAAGACTTAACTGCCTCTGTTAGTGAAAGTTCGACTGATACTTCCTTTTTCCCCCCAAAAAGCCGGGAAGCGTGAAGTAACTCTATTCCAACTGGTTCACCTTTTTCATCATAATCAATGATCAGTCCTCTTCCAGATTCATCACTTTCTTTGATTTCATTATTACTTAATTTGATATATAATGCATCTGCTTTGGGATCATAATTAATCTTCATTTTATTCACCTTTCCAATATTTTTCAATCTTCGATGTCTTATATGCAGATATAATGAGAATTCTATCTTCTTCCTCCTTATAGAAAATTCTTAAAAGAGACTTTTCTTGGGATTCATCATCGTTAAGAATTTTATGAACAATTTTTCCTATTTGATTGTGGAATTGTTCATCTGGATTCTTGATAGCTTCCTTAATTTGATCAGTTGTTAAACTACGTGATCTCATTCGCTCAAGAGCATGTTCTGAAAATTGAATTTTCATTTTAATACATACAGGAATTATTTATTGATAAAGTTTTGGAATAGAAATTGATAATCTATTAATTTTATACAAATTCTTGGTTAAGTAAAACTATTCCCAAATCACAATTTTTTCGGAATATCGTTGGTTAAATGCATGGAAATCTTTATTTTTTATTTATATACCTTCAATGTCGTTTAACAAAAGTTTAATGACATTTGGAATATAAAGCAAATGTAAAACTTTTCTTGGGTTAAACGTTGGTTATGACAGGTTTTCTGTATATAGACTTTCCAGTCTTTTTTTTAAAAGCCATCATCATAAGAATGCTTATTAACTGATAGAGCCTTATTTCAGTTATTAAGTTTTCAAAAATCATGGTTGGCCAAACTATGAAAATTCAGAAAATTAAAACGTTGTTTGGACAAGGTAGATAC
>CAZALJ010000364.1:0-2549 GCA_964485715.1 uncultured archaeon | reverse complement strand
GATGGCTTAACTTTTTCAATACTACTCTCATGGTATTATATCGAGCTAAATAATTATTTAAACTGTCTCTAAGAAGTGTTCTCTGATTCTCATACAATGTATTATTGATACATATCATAGCTTTTGTAGCTTTCTAAAAGGTGTCGATTCAAAGGATAATATTCAATTATTTTTAAGGGACAAGTGAAATACAAGATTTAATGGTTGAAATTGTAAAATCATCGAGAGAACTCACTAATAATTTAGCTCAAGTTGCTATTAATATTCGTGAGAATATTAAAAGGGATTTTTTCCTGGAGGAGGAAAACGGATATCTCCACCAAATTTTTCAAGAAGTTAAGGATAATTTATTACACGATCTCACATTAGAATCATTTGCAGATATGTATGCTCAAACAGTAACTCATGGTCTATTTTCTATAAGAGCTTTCAGACTGGGGGAGTTCAACTTGAAAAATATTCCAGGTATGATTCCCAAAACCAGTTCAGTTCTGAAAAAATTTTTTAGTAAGCCAATGGTCTTCAAAAATGATTTATTATTTAGAATGTACTTAGAAGAGCTTGGAATCAAAGACCTAATTCAAATACTTGAGAATACTAATGTAAAGGCTGTCTTTTATGATTTCAACAGATATAAGAATGACAGAGATCCAATAATTCACTTTTATGAAGATTTCCTAAGATATTATGATCCTGAGCAAAAAATGAAACGAGGTGTGTTTTATACACCTGAACCTATAGTTTCTTTCATTATTAGATCGGTAGATCAAGTATTAAAAACTAATTTTGACATTGATGGAGGATTGGCAACAGATAATCTGAAAGTT
Organism: uncultured archaeon; assembly: GCA_964485715.1. Taxonomy (GTDB): domain Archaea; phylum Asgardarchaeota; class Heimdallarchaeia; order Hodarchaeales; family Hodarchaeaceae; genus Hodarchaeum. Next base: position 1,722 of record CAZALJ010000364.1, on the reverse strand, counting down.
CAAATTTTAGATCCAGCAACAGGGACAGGTACTTTTTTGAGTTATGTCATAGATCAAGTAAAAGTAAATTTCGGTTTAAAGAATCAAACTGCATCTGATAAAGAATTAAAAGAAAATTGGAATAAATATGTTGATGAAAACTTACTACATAGAATGTTTGGCTTTGAATTAATGCCAGCTCCTTTTGTAATAGCACATTTAAAGTTAAATTTAAAATTAAAAGAATCAGGTTATAAATTTTCAAAATCTCAATCAAGAGTTGGATTATTTTTAACAAATACGCTAGAAGGAACTCACTCTATTCAAGACACCTTAGATGATTTTCTTCATGAAACTAGAGCTTTAACGGACGAAACAAGAGCAGCAGACGAGGTAAAGATCAACCAACCCATAACAATAGTACTGGGAAACCCTCCTTACTCAGGTCATTCAGCAAATAACACTACTTGGATAAGAGATTTACTTAGAGGCACAATAGCTGATGGTACAAGAAAGTCGAATTATTTTGAAGTAGATGAAAAACCACTAGGGGAGAAAAACCCAAAATTCTTGCAAGACGATTATGTAAAATTCATTCGTTTCGCTCAGTGGCGGATTGAAAAGACAGGACATGGAATTGTAGCATTTATCACTAATCATAGTTTTTTAGATAACCCTACGTTCCGAGGGATGAGACAGCAACTGATGAAAGCTTTTTCAGACATCTACATTCTTGACCTCCATGGAAATACTAGGAGGAAAGAGATATGCCCAGATGGATCTAAGGATGAAAACGTCTTTGACATCCAACAAGGAGTATGCATCTCGTTTTTTATAAAGAATCCAAGTAAAAAAGGAGAAGTAGAAATATACAAAGCAGATTTATGGGGATTACGGAAAAAAAAGTATATGTTCCTTGAAAATAACGATATTTCTACAATTAATTGGAGAATGATCAATTCATTTGGCCCATGGTACATGTTCTACCATTTGAATATGACCCGATGGAATGAATATCAATCCTGGTGGAAGATTCCAGATATCTTTTCCCAATATTCTGTTGGTATTATGACTGGTCAAGATTCTCTCACAATTCAAGAAACCCCTCAGAAAGTTCAGGAAATCATCGGAGATTTCATTCTACTACCTGAAACCGAAGTTATGAAAAAATATAATGTGAAGAAAGACAAACGTCAATGGACTTTTCAAAAAGCTAAACTTGATCTTGAAGTTTGCGGATTAAAACAGAATATGGTACAAACTGAATTAAGAGAAAAAATTCAAAAGAATATAGTTCCTATTCTCTATCGTCCTTTTGACAAGCGGTATACATTTTTCACAGGAATTTCTAGAGGATTTCATGAAAGGCCTCGGGGGAAAGTTATGAAACATATGATAAATGGTGATAATCTAGGTTTGATTGTATCAAGGAATTCTAGACCGGCCTCTTGGAGAGATATTCAGATCACTGAAGATATAATAGAACTAGGTGTGATGGCAACAAGACCAGGGAATAATGCTCCGATTTTTCCTCTATTTCTATTTAGAAAAACAAAGGGTGGAATTGAAAGAAAAGAAAATTTCTCAAGTGAATTCAAGAGATTCATAGAAGAAAAATATAGAGCAGATACTAAACCAGCAGCAAGGGATATTATATATTATATTTATGCGATGCTTCATTCGAGGCAATATAGGAGGAGATATGAGGATTTCCTAAAAATCGACTTTCCACGAATTCCATTT
>CAZALJ010000363.1:0-2553 GCA_964485715.1 uncultured archaeon | reverse complement strand
GCCCTTTGTCTTTACTTGTCCAGTCAGTACCAGCCATTCGAATTCTTGCCCGCAATATTTATGTATCTGAGACATTACTTCTTTCCAAATGCTTCTGAATAACATAGGCAGCATAGGTTTTTCCGCTAAGGACGTTCCCACTCATAACAACAAAGCGATGCTTGTTTTGATGAATTTTTTTTACAATATCCTGAATTAATGTAGGGAATTCAGGTTGGTGTGTAGAGATTTGAATTAATTCGTACTCCTCAGGGGTAGATAAAGCTCTTGGATATCTCTGAATTAATTCCTGATAACGTTTAAAAACGGTTAGATCAGCATCACTCTTCTTTATAGATGGTTTCTCCTGGTCACGAGCTTGCAGGTTAAGTTTAACTTCATTTTCCGTAGCATTGGTGTGAATAAATAATGGACGATACTTTCTAAATTTATTACCTAATAACTCTCGATGTGTAGGATGAGCAGGCATGTTGAAATTTGTACCATCAAAAATAACAATGAAAAATTGATTTTTTCGAAGAAGACAGAGAATAAGCCACTTAGCTAGCAGATAGGTATGATTATTCTCCCATGGTAAATATTCAGGCGAACCTGCTCGATATAATTTTCTAATATGATCGGTTGAAATGACACGAACTCGTCGGGTAATACGCGTTATACATTGTGATACGATTCTATTAAGATTCTCAAGGATAGTAAAGAGTTCACGTTTTTTATTAATTTGAGGTTTTACCTCTACTCGTTCACGAATAATTTGTAGACATAAGCCAATAAACTCTCTTTGTGAAGCATGTTTTTTGTTTAGGTGAAAGTATTGGATGATATCATCTCCATCAACCACGAGATCTTTCAACTCTATTGGTAGTTGAATTTTTGCTCTTTGGAGAATATCTGTTCTGAGCTCTTCTGTTAGCTTTCTTTCTTTTTGTAAAGCCTGTTCTTTAGTAACATAGAACATTAAATAATCCATTAAATATTCAGATCTGACATGATATTGAAATTTTCTTATTGAATAATCTTTAAATTCTTCTTTCTCTTCCATTGAATATGGAAGATGAAATAGATGTATTTTTAAGATATGTGATATGTCTGTTATCTGTTTATTAGAAAATTTCATCCACTTAAGAAATTCTTGTATATAATTTTCTTTGAAAGGAGGAAAAACCTTCGTAGATCTCGTTGGTTTAGCAGTTAGTTGGTGAATTAAAGTCGCGAAGCGTAATCTGAGCGAGGACTCCTTTGGAAGTTCTGAGATTATACGTAAAGTCAAGTCTATTCTATTTAAATCGATTTCCGATAGTTTTTTTGAGAACTCCTCGTCATTAAATTCTGGTACAAGCTGATATAACAGACCACATTCTTCCAGTAATAGAATAGCTTTCTGAAAAGAGGTTCCTTGCATTAATTTTTGAAATTCTGCATGTATTCGTTCCTTGGCTACCTTAGAAAAAATATCAAAATGATGAGGAATCGCAGTAAGGGTTTTATCATCAACATTAAAACCTAGTTGAGCTACAAATCTAAAAATTCGTAATAATCGTAATCCATCTTCTTGTAAGCGTTTATGTGGATCACCAACCATTCTAATGTTTTGGGCTTTAATATCATTAACACCATTAAAAGGGTCGGAGAGTACATCATTGATAGGATCATATGCTATAGCATTTATTGTGAGATCACGTCTAGATAAATCCTCTACGATATCTACGACAAAATGAACCTCGGAAGGTCTTCGACCATCAATATAGTCTCCTTCTACTCGAAAAGTTGTTACTTCTATAGATAGATGATCGTACAAAATAGTAACGGTTCCATGCTTAATTCCAGTCGGGATAACACGGAATTTCTTTTCAAATACCTTCATAACTTCAGAGGGCTTGGCATCTGTTGCTATATCCCAGTCCTGGGGTTTCAGATCTCCCAACAAAATGTCTCGAATGGACCCACCCACAACAAAAGCTTGAAATTCATGCTTGTTTAGTAATTGACAAACCTCGATGATTTCAATTGGAAAACGATCATTTGACAACATTAATCGAAACACAGCCGAAATAATTAATGTAAGATGCCTTTTTTGAGGATTTTAAGTGCAAACCTTTTAACAATTAGGATGATTAACTAATTATCAACTGATCAAATGATGATTATTAATTCATCTTTGGTTAAAAATTACGAGTAATCGGTAATGTACCAGCTATATTCCAGTTTAAAGCCCTTTTATGAAAAATTTCTTCAGAGGGGTCAGTTATACGGCCTATCTCCTCACGAAATCCATGAGATGGCCTTAAACCTGTTTATTAAAGTTCTAGGAGTTATAATTCTTGCACCTTGGGATAGCTGGAACAACAAAAAACCAAATTCATTTACAGATTCTCGTAAAATTCGAATGTCGATTCACGAACTATTATTCCAAAAAGATACACAAGTTTCGCGCTTATTTCCTGAAACTAAACCTATTATCCTCCAAGAAATTCTCAAACTTTCACACCTAGAAACCCAATTTAAAGATTCATTATCTTTGGAGGAATGGGATACACTTGTTGAATTGCTTCT
>CAZALJ010000362.1:0-2570 GCA_964485715.1 uncultured archaeon | reverse complement strand
ATGATAATTATTGTCTGAAAATAATAAAAATAACTGTTGAAAGAAACAATAATCAAAATAATCTCATAATGATTCTAATAGTGGGAGGTCTTGGTTCGTCTGGTGTCTTAATCTCAATCTTTGTCATAAAAAAGGTGATCACAAAACGATAAATGACACATTCTTCAAAAAAAAACGAGTGATTATATCCTATTTCTAATCAGCAAACCTTTTGTTATTGCAATTGTCATCACTAAAGTCCTTAATCTTATGAACTTAGGTTAGGAGAAACGGAACCACGTCAACCAATGTCACAAGGGAATTTTTTTGCTATTATATCTCCAAGTAAATCAATAATATGGGAATTCCTATTAATTACCGCTTTACTATATTTTCGTGTATCGTCATGTTCGCTACCTTTCATTCTATTGTACCTTGCAGCCGATAGTAGAAAACACTGGAAGGATAATAAAAACATTACATTTTTTAGAACTAAAATATTTGGCATTGATAGTATCGAAAAGAAGACGTATCTCATAGCAAGACTTTAATCTATTCGCTTATTTGAGCTTTTTGAATATAATGAAAAAGTTAAAACCATTTATTAAGTATTTATTTTCACGACCACAGAATATTACTATTGATTCAATACCAAATGGGTCTGTAATTGATATTGGAGGAGGTGGAGAAGGGGTTATAGCTCAAATTGGAGAAGAAAGAGTTACAGCTATTGATAAATATCAACATGAAATTGATGAGGCGAAACCAAACGCACCTACCGCAAATTGGGTTTTAGCTGATGCAACTGATCTCCCTTATACTAATGATTACTTTGACAATGCCACAGCATTTTTCAGCGGAATGTATATGTCTATGGAGACATTTGAAGAGGTATGTCAGGAAGTATATCGTGTTTTAAAAAACAATGGAGAATTTTGGATTTGGGATGCAGAAATATCTGAAAACAAAGATATATTTGTAATACGACTAACAATTATCTTACCAAGTGGAAAAAAAATCAAGACAGGGTATGGTTCACGAATAAAGAATCGGAGCTTAGTAGAAACAAAACAGAAACTCGTTGATGCTAAATTTCATGTTGAAATTCTTGAAAATCATATGAATTGGTATTTTTTAAGAGCTGTTAAGAGGTTGTAGAATTACACATATAAGAATGGAAATTTAAAAGTCAATTGTCGTCAATGTGCCATATATCAGAAAAATGTATAACTTTCAGTTCGCATTATGACAGTATACTTTAATTAAATCAAAACAATTAGGATTTTTCTCCATCTCAGTTCGATATTAATTCTCAGAATTCGAGCTTATGAACTTCATTATAATCAAGATTAGGAGAAACAAAACCACTTCAATCATTGTCACGAATGAATTTTTTATTTCTATGACTCCCTGCTAGGATCCCGAAACTATAACGCTTGAATAATTCAATTAGGAGCGAATCAATTGTCTATCAGAGGTAACAGATTCAAACACGCTGTTCAAATTTTCGCGGATCTCATTCAAATGAGCTATGATAAGTCCTTCAGCCGTAACATAAGGACACCATGCAAAATAAAGTACATCCTTTGTTTTGAGTGTAACAGATGTCCTTCTTGCTGGCCCATATAGGATGCAGGCAAGTAATCCCTCTTCATCTTTAAGAACCACATCATTCTTCTTCAATTCTTGTTCTTGACCATTTAACTTTAGATAACGCTCCCCTCCTCTTGAAATGTCGAAAGTTAGATCACCTTGGATTTCGCTTAGATCATGTCCCGAAGTTAAGATCCTAATTTTAAGCTCTGCAATAAACATACTATCCACTAGCACAGAAACTTGAGGAAACCTTCCACCACTTTTTATTGTCTTAATCTGGTATTCTATGGGATATGTTTTATTCCACATCTTGAAATAAGTATTGTAATTCTGTATCACGCTGTCTACATCCGCTTCTCCTTGGCTTTCCCTTAATAATCTCTCTAAGTTCCGCTTACGCTCTTCTAATGCTTCATGAGTTTTCCTATTCGGAAGATTTCTTATGATTAGGCTTCCGAATATCGATTCAGGATATAATTTTTTCAAATCAGATGTGATATGTATTTGCATTTCCTAAAAACATCCAAGAAATTGTATAATACACTATAACGAGGTATAATTCAAATTTGATTTAAATAATTAATAATTACTAACAGAAAACATCTTTTTTCTGATTTCTTACCAGGTCATAAGTTAAGATTATTTCTGACATTTTTCTACAAAAACTGTCATTTTTGCATATGTTATCATTATATCAATAATGAGTAGTTCTCGTTATTCAAAGACAAAATTAGTCTTGAACGATAGGATAAAATCAAAATGTGAGCAACTTAAGAATTCTAATCAGAAAGGAGATGGTTGGATAAGAATGTTTCTTAATAACCTGCTATCAAATGAGTTAAGAAAACTGGAAGAACTCAAAAAGCTTAGGATCATTTTAAAATTAGATGATCGATTATTTGATCATGCAACCAACGAAGTTTGGCGTACTCTGAAAGAGATGAAAGTAGAACTTGGATTACCACCCGAAATCCCTATAGATGAACTGATTCGGA
>CAZALJ010000361.1:0-2582 GCA_964485715.1 uncultured archaeon | reverse complement strand
ACAACTCAAAGGAAGAAAGTATTTTGGAGGTATTGAAACTATTAAAAGGGCGGAGAAGTATTCGAAAATATAAATCAACACCCGTTGAACCTGAAAAGCTTGAAGAATGTCTGGAAGCAGCTCGTTGGGCTCCTTCAGCTTCTAATAAACAACCATGGGAATTCTTAATTGTAACAGACAAAGAAACACGGAAAAAACTCGCAGATTTCCACCCTTATGGAAAATTCGTCGCAGAAAGTCCAGCAGTTTTTATTCCACTAACAAACCCCACAATTCACCCAAAGTATCACCAATCTGACACAGCATTAGCAACCCTACAGTTTATGATTGAAGCTCATGCTTTAAATCTAGGTACCTGCTGGGCAGGAGTAATAGGAACCGATTTTGAACCCAAAATCAAAGAACTTTTAAAAATCCCAGAGCACCTCCATGTATTGGCACTAGTAGCTGTGGGTTATGCGGATCATACCCGTTCCTCTTCCCGTAAACCTATTGAGAATTTAATCCACAAAGAATCATATGGTTTAAATTAAGAAAAAAAAGATGGTTAGAATGAGCCCCTAATGTTCGAAAGGCATATGTCTGATTTATGATGACTGAATTCGTTCCGAACGATGGGGTTCACCTAATTTTTCTCCATTAAATTTTAATGAAGATCAATTTTACGAAAAATTCAGTGACAACGGTATGAACTGGAATCTACGACTGGCGTATTTGAATACGGTCTTCTTTGGTATCGCTTTGGGGATTTTTCAAACTGCTTTCGCGGTTTTTATCACGCAAGGATTATCTCAACCAAATGCAATTCTGGGAGGCCTATTTACTGCAAGTGGAGTAACATCGACCATCTTTATTCTACCAAGTGGCTATTTAGCAGACAAGTACCGCAGGGATTTTGTAATTCGAATTTCAGTGATATTTGGAGTGTTAGCCCCTCTATTATTGATAATTTCAACATTTTATGCAGAAACCCCACAAATTGCCCTGAATATCCTAATCATTAGTCAATTATCTGGAGGTATTGCGTGGGGTCTCGCTGGGCCTGCATCTCAGGCATTAATTGCAGACAGCATTAAGACAGGAAATCGTTCAAAGTATTTTGCTAGCCTTCGATTTTATGAAGAAGTTGCGCTCACCATTGGTCCTTTTATTGCTTTAATTTTGACTATTATTTTCGGAGATACGTGGGATATTGCACTTCTTAGGACAATAATTGCTTTTGCAGCCATCTGTGAAATTCTTAGCTTCTCTATAGCGAGTTTAATGTCAGATAAAAAAGCACTCAATATGGAATCTATAGAACATTCTCATAACCTCGATAAGATGGACTTAGCAAGTGATACAGAGTATGGTTTTGCAGTGCCTATTACTATAGTTATGTCAGGGTTAATCATCGGCTTTGGAGCTGGAGCCACAATTGCTTTCTTTCCAGTCTTATTTGCTGATCCAGTAATTGGTTATAATCTTACACCATCATTCACTTATATTATTATTGGACTTGGAAGTATCGCTACAGGCTTAATGGCTGTTCTAGCACAGAGAACAGTAGGAAAACTGAAAGATGGACGTATTGGTGTAATGATCCTGGTTCAAACGCTAGCGATAATATGTTTACTAGGAATTGTATGTAATCTTATTTTATACATAAATAACTCAATAGGGTATATTACTTCAGTTATTTTTTTGGTTTTCTTATATATTAGTAGAATTTCGTTAATGAACGCATCTGGCCCACTCAGTCGTGCAATTTTAATGGATGCAGTTCCGAAGGAGACTCGAGCTAAGTGGAACTCAGCAGAGCAACTTGCCTGGGGGATGTTTTGGTCGATATCGGCATCTATTGGCGGAATAGTGGTTGATAACTTCGGATTTGTCTACATCTTCCTGTTTACAGCTACTCTCTATACGATCGCAACAGCTCTTCTGTTTTTCATTCGAAAGAAAGTGCCAAAGGAGTCAATAGTGTAATTTATTGTAAAAAGAATTCCACCACATACCAAATATTTCGCTTAAAGGAAGAATTACCGTAGTGCTTGTGGGAATGATCGATCTTCTTGGATTAATTTCTCAAACCCTATAAAGTCAGCTTGACCTTTCTTCAAAGCAGCTTCTGCACTTTCCACATTAAAGTCCCCATGAAGAACTAATGGTAAAGAATCGACCTTCTTTCTTATTTGTTCGCAGAGTTCGTCAAATCCATCTCTCTGTGACCAGATACCTGAATAACCTATACTTAGTAAATTGATTCCAACCTTTTCTAAAGAGTTTGTTATTTCTAAAAGATCTTCCATGGATAATCCTTGAAAGGGGAGCGTTAGATGAAAGGAGAGCATAACCTCTGGAGGAATATTAGTTTTAATAGCTTTAATAACATCTAGAGGAAAGCGAAGTCTATTACTCAGAGTTCCCCCATATTTATCTATACGCAGGTTAAAATCGGGCGAGAGGAATTGACCAAGTAAATTGGAGAAATTAATGGGAAAAATGCAAACTGAAACTTCCATAATATCAAAACCTGCCTTCACAGCACGTTTAGCAGCTTGAACATAGCATGTTAAAAGATGTGAGAGCTCGCCATCAGT
>CAZALJ010000360.1:0-2587 GCA_964485715.1 uncultured archaeon | reverse complement strand
TCTCATTTATAATAACTAAAAAAGATCTTAATGATGCAATAACCGAAGAAGCTGGTAATTTCGGTGAAACAATAGTTGAAGGGATAGCTAGAGCTAAACGGGAAGGTGTTACTTTTTATTCAAGAGGTTTTAGAATTTCTCAGCGTAGTTTTGAATTAAACAATGAAATTAATGAGATTCCATTCACTCAGATGGAACAGATTATTGTTAATGCTTTAGAACAAAAATATTTCACTGGATTAGAACCAGGAAACGCTCGAAAAGGTAAAATGCTCTTACCAGGTTTTAGTTTGGTCAATTGTCGTATTTTTGGTAGAGCACTCACATTAGGTTTAAGCCATCAAGCTGAACTTGGTGATCAAATGGCGATTCTTGGATTACTTAACGATATGAGACCATCAATGCTGGAATTAGATACCAACTGGGTCGATCTGAGACGAAAATATCCTAAAGCAGGTTCTGAACCAATAATTTCTGAAAATATCTCTGCTGATGAAATAAAGAAAGTAATCCTTGAAAAATTACTAGCAAATGAGACTGATATTCACAATTTTGAAAAAGAAATAAATAAAATGTCACATCTTACAGGGTGGCGTCACGTTGGATGGGAACATATCTCAATATTTGAAGAAGAAGGTCTCAACGAGGCATCAAACCTTATAAGGAGAATTATGGAAGCTATAAGTGAAAGTGAGCAAGCTGATAAGTTTTCGCTTTTTGATCCAATTGAAGAGCTATTCTAATGAGTGTTTTCATCCAAGATGATTTAAAATAATTTAAAAAAATCTTTCGTAAATTATGATTGGGAAAGTTCTTTCAGGAGGATGCTGTTGCGTTAGTTTAGAAAATCCTTCCGATTCTAGATTACCAATGAGAAATTCTGGCATTATTCCAAATGGTAAGTCAATTTGATATTTATCAAAAAAATCAGTTGTTAATATCACCTCAAAAAATCGATAAAATTCTTGAAAACGGATTTTTTGCAACCAAGTTACTATTCCAGGGTCATCACGAACCCAGATTTCTAGCCGATGAATGTTGTAACTCTCCCGAATCAATTCTAGCGCCTTTTCAACAAGTTTTGTTGCTATTCCCTTCCTGCGATGATGAGAATGTACCCCAATGACTGAGATCTTTCCGCTACGTTCATTATCATTAAAACAAAATTGACCTAGTTCTTGTTCGATCTCAATGTCTAAAATTCCAACGATCTTATCGTTAAGAATTCCCACCAATTCAACACTTGGAGTTTCATAACGAGGTTTAACTTTAACTAATTCATCAAAATATATAGAATTATAATAGGAAAATAAATGGCATTTTATCCAGTTCTCCTCATCTGAAGGACGATATTCACGGATTTTCATCAGCAATGTGAACACCTAAGTGTTAGTTTTTTAACTCAACAATTAAATTTGAAATAGTTTCTGTTGGTTACTAGTTCGAATTTCTTCCCAGAGTCTTAGTGCTGTTTCTCGGGGAATAGGAGAATCCATATTGGTCATCCCCAAATTGAAGTATTCATCAAGTTTATATTGACATCATACGATTTGTAGATTAAAGCCATATGTTATTATGTGTCATTTAGAATAGTATTGATTCAGATCCATAAAAGTATAGAAATTTTAATTTCTCTAAAATAAGTTATCCAAATCCTTAAAAAACAAAGAAAGAGAAAAATAGTTAAGAAACCAATTAATATCTCTATTTAATTCTCCCAAGTCCAGTAAGAAACCAGAGTTCATTTAAACTAAAGGTTCATATGAAATTTTCAGGGTGAAAATATCGTGGCTGATGATTCTTCAGTGAAGGAAGAAGTAATTATCTTTTCTGATAGTCACATCTCTAAATTCACTGGCCTTTTTAATACGAAAGTGTTTAAAACAGGTGTAAAGCTGATTAAAGGTCTTTTAGCAGATAATCCCAATGCATACCTTTTACACCTCGGAGACATTACTGATTCAGGTACCTATGAAGATTTTGTGTTTGCCAAGAAACTCATGGATAGAAACTTTTCTAAAGTGGATAGATTAAATTTTCTGGCTGGCAACCATGATATGCGTAATATTGGAGACAAACTTTGGAAGGATTTCTTTGGTGAACGCCAATTTTTCATCGATACCACAAAAGATGGGGGGAATATGATTATTCTGGGGATTGACTCATCTGAACCTGACGAAAATATCGGTAGAATCGGTGATCGTGGACTTGAAGCGATCTATGAGCTACACACCTATCCTGATGATATAGTAAAGGTCTTATGTTTTCACCATCACTTGCTGCCAATTCCCAATACTGGCAGGGAGCGATCAATGATTTTAGACGCAGGTGACGTCATGCAAGTCATCTGGGAGGCAGGAGTTGATGTGATTATTACTGCTCATCGTCACTACCCAAATATATTCTCCCTCTCTAATGGTATAAGACGTTGCTTACTTATTAATTGTGGTACTTTTAGTAGTCACAAAACTCGTGGGAAAGCAGGACATACTTTTGTGGAGCTTGCATTAGTTGATGAAAGATTAAAAATAAATTTCTATGGGATTGAATCCTATTCTAAATTTCAGAAACCTGTCAAAGAAACCAA
>CAZALJ010000359.1:0-2613 GCA_964485715.1 uncultured archaeon | reverse complement strand
TTACCTATTTCTCTAGCTATAATATTTGTTATCCTTTAGCGTGCGATGTGAACTTGATATATTTAATATTAAGTTGACAATGAAAAAAACTCATAATGTCGCCAAATCTCGGTTTGACGACCTTTTGTAACTTGAAATTAATTGCTTAAAAATCAGATTCATTCAAGTATCAAGCAAACTTTCGCTTTAAAATTAGTAAAAGTCATTTAATATAAGTGTCGCTTAACCAATGTTCTATGACATCTTATTATTAACTTATAATTAATAATTTTACTTAACCAACGTTTAGGTAGAACTGTTCTAATATTGAAGACAAATTGTATCAGAATGAGGAGATTAAAACGAGAGTTCATCCAACAACTTTTCAAAGTCTTCATTTGATAATCCTACTGATTTTTCGATGATTTCCTGTTGTTTCGTTTCAATAATTATTGATGTTTTTAAGAGATCTAGAATTTCTGAAACCTTGGTACTTAACCTTTTTAGAGAAGACTTTAACTTCTTGATAGACGCCTTTTTATATGTTATAGCAATTAAAACATGCTCCTTCGTAACTCCAAAAAAACACAAATTGTTTTCTGGAAACTCTGAAAGGCTGAACCCTAATTCTCCCAATTTTAATTCAGACATACCGAGATAAAGAGCAGTAGAAATTGAAGCTATGCCCTCAAAATCCGAGTGACTACCTGATTCTTTAGTTACCTTTGAAATAACCAATCCTGTTGCGTCTGAGAGCATTATCTGTTTTACGCCTGGAGTTGATCTCATGAATTTTACTAAAAGATCATTAACGGCATTATTGATATCCATAGTACACTAAGTTAAGTGATTCCTTAATAATATTCATGTTCTTTTCGTATTCAAGACTAACTTTCTTTTAGAATATTTCAGTAAATCTTATTTTTTCCTTTTTATTAGTGACTGTTTTGGAGCAAAGGTTAATGACAACTGTATCTGATATAGATCTCGCTTCCCAGAAGTATATTTCTAACCCTGAGATAGATTTAACACTTGAGTTAGCTTTGAAGCTGAATCGCCCCATCTTAGTAGAGGGCCCTGCAGGAACAGGTAAAACTAGTGTTGCTATTTCCATGGCACAGGCGCTCAATTGGAAATTGTTTCGTATCCAGTGTTATGAAGGAATTACATTTGAAAATGTCATTGGAGAGTTCGATTACAAAAGACAGCTTCTACATATTGAGTTAGAAAGACAAAAACACTCGTCTTCGTCCCCAATAAGTTTTGAGGATATTTTTTCTAAGAAATTTTTCATTGAAAGACCATTATTTCTTTCTTTTATTGAAGATGACCCCAATGTATTGTTGATAGACGAAATTGACAAGTCTGATGAAGAGTTTGAAGCCTTTTTGTTAGAAGCCCTAGGGGAACGACAGATAACCATTCCTGAATTAGGTACATTTCATTCAAAAAATGAAAAACAGATCGTAATATTAACTAGTAATTCAAGTCGGGATTTAAGCGAACCTCTTCGTAGACGTTGTCTTTACTTATATATCGACTTTCCTACACCAGAGCGTGAACGTCAAATTCTTACTGCTCATACTGGGAAAAGCTTTGATGACCCACTACTTGCGAGTATTGCAGGAATTGTTCATCAAATTCGGCAATATGACCTACGTAAAGTTCCATCAATTGCTGAGACAATCGATTGGGCTAAGGCATTAATTCTTCTAGGGAAGGAACATATTGATGAACTGGCCTTGAAAGAAACAATAACTGTTCTCTTGAAATACCAAGAAGATATAAACAGATTAGAAAGCCAATTAAATGAAATTATCCGTCTAGGTACAATATAAGGGGGAACATCAATGGGAGTGATTTTAGACTTTGTAGCATTGTTACGATACTTTGGTTTATCTGTTTCTCCAGATGAAACAATTACTGCCCAAAAAACTTATCAAATCATTGGAGCACAAGAGAAAGAAAAATTACTGTTTGGTTTAAGAGCCACTATAGTGAAAAAACGTGAGGATTTCCATATCTTCGACATTACATTCCATTCTTTTTTTGGTGGACAATCAACCACTATCTCAACAGATCAGGATCTTCAATCGTACGAACGAGCTACAAAAAGATTTATTGAACGATTAGAAGAGACACATTACCAAGAAATTGGAGAGATGTTATTAGAAAGCCAAATTAATCAAGCAATTCGTGCAACAGTGATGATGAGTGGTAGAGGGACGGATGCTTCTTCGGGTCAGTCAATGGTTAATGGATTCATTGATCTTCAAAATAACCTTCAGCGTGCTTTTCGCTTAGCCTTTGGAGTTAAAGTTCCTATCCGTGACTTGACTCCAAGTCAACGTCAGGATTTACCAGAGCAAACTATTCGAATAGGCGCAAATCTCCAATTGTTTGAACAAGCGATGTATAAAAGACTTCAAATGCAACTTCAAGAAGATCCCACAGAGCTAGCGCGTCTACAGCAAGAAAAACCAGCAGACTTATCTCCAATAGACTCTTTTTTATATAAAGATCTCTCTTATCTTTCTATCGCTGTTACAAATGTGAAAGAACAGCTGATTGAAGTGGGGCGTATTCTAGCGTCCCGAGAAAAACGGCGTCGAAAACGTGCGAAGGAGGGGAAAC
>CAZALJ010000358.1:0-2621 GCA_964485715.1 uncultured archaeon | reverse complement strand
ATATCGACCTGGTTTTTAGAGAAAACATCCCAAATTGTCCAGGCTATGACTGGGAGAAAATATAAAACGCCAATTAAAGGTATGATCAACAGAGCATTAACACTTGTGATAAATGCAGTTATCTTAAGTCCCCGCCATAATATTAAGAACATTATTTTTACCAATTGATAGATCCACCACATAGCTAGTCCAAGGAGAATAATTCCAATTATGGGCGCAATGGAAGTGGTTAATAAATTGGAAAGGAATGACGCTAAGATTGGAATCCCTAGCCAAGCAAATATTTTGTAGAGTCGCTTATTTTCCTCTTCTTCATCTACTTCCTCCTCCTTTTGAAATCGTGATGTCACCCTATTTCGAGCAAGGCTCGTTAAAATGGATAAGAAAATCAATACAGAGAATGCAATTATAATTAGAAAGAAAAAGCCAAAATAGATGTTACGAGCAGTTTCGTAAAATTTGTACTCCATCTCTGGTTCTAAATATTCCGTCAGATTTTGAATATCTACGTCAGAAGAAACAAGCAGCCATCTCATAGCAAGAACAGGAAGTAATTCAAGATAGGTTGGTTTTATGTCTAAGAGGGGATTTTCCTGATAAAGGAACACATCTAGAAGCAAATAGATAGCAGAACAAAACGATAATGCTAAAGCGGCAAAGAGGAAAAAACGGGCATTATACATCATTTGATTAGTTTTCTCGTCACGTAAGCCGAATTCTGACGCCATATCGAATAATACTATCTTGGAAAAACCGATTAGCACTAAAAAGAAACATATACTTGAAAGGAAGACTGCAATCAGGTAAGCTGGATCTTCAAATGTAGCGGTTCTAAGATCGATTTCTTGAGAAACGATCATCGTACCGATAATCAAAATTGCAATTATTATAACGCCTATAATTTTAAGGGTCTGACTTTTAAGGTATTCTTTCCATGGAATGCGAGTAAATTCCGATATGAATGATGACATTTAACCGAGCTCCTCTATCAAGAAGTTTTTTATGATCACCATTATGCAACGAATTTTAATGTTTTTTATTTTGTGAGAAAATAAAAGTTAGGTTCTTCTTAAAGAGGGAATGAATTAAAAATTACCTAGAGTTAAGGTCAAAATCCTCTCACTTAGTCTAAAGCCTGTGATTAAAATAAAAGTCTTAACTTTCGCTTTTTACAGGATATCAAATAGTTATAATATGAAAATGAAAACTCATTCCTTAATCTAAAAAAGTAGATTTTAAAACCATAATAACTTTTTCTTCATAGGCAAAATTAAAAAGGTGGGACCAATGAACTACGATGATCAGAAAGCAAAATATCACCTGAAAATCATTGTGTGTGGAGCTGGTGCTGTAGGGAAGACATCAATCATCCGTCGGTACGTTGAAAATAAGTTTGAATTCAACTACTTGCTCACAATAGGACTTGATCCTTCCAATCGACTCGTTGAAGTCGATGGAATTCTTATTAATCTGGTTATATTTGACGTAGCAGGCCAAAAGCGCTTCCAAGCATTACGTGATGTCTTTTTCAGGAAAGCCAATGGTGCCATTTTAGTATTCGATCTCACACGGCCCGAAACTCTTGATGAATTGTACGAATGGAAACAACAAATCGATAATCGGCTCGGCAAAGATCATATTCCAACAATTTTAGTTGGAAACAAATCTGATCTTGATGACATGATTCAAATTGATTATGGTCATCTTGAGGATGAAGTCATTCCTGATTTTTCACCTATTAAATATCTTGAGACCTCAGCATACCAAGATGATAATATTCGGGAAACGTTCTCTTGTTTAACTAAGGAAATCCTCGAACTTCAAGGTATTCTAGACTAAGAAAACAAATGTTGATGTTAGTAAATAAAAAAATAATTAATTTCACAGCTTTTTCTATTAAAACTCCCAGGGAGTAGGATAACCGTAAGTGCGAATTCTCTCAGCAATTTGACCCCATGTCTCAAGTTCATGTTGTAATATATGCCAAAGGATCCATTTAATTTCAAAATCCTGTTCATCATTAAAAGGAATAATCTGACTATAATCTGGATTTTTTGATAGATAATCAGACACGATTTTATAGATTTGATTCATTCCTTGAGAAACTTCATCTAAAGAGTACCACTTAGTTGCTTGAGTATCATTTTCAACGCCAATTGGATGGAATGGTGTTTCTTCATCCTGAAAAACTACTCGTTTCATCCAGTATTCAGTTGTGAACATAATATGCCGAATTAATTCTTCTACAGACCATTTATTAGGAGGGACACGCTTTCTGAGATCTTCAACTGGAAAATTCTTTATTCTTTCCATGATATACTCTCGATTCTGAGCTTGTCTTTCAAATAAGTATTCAAACACTATTTTAGCTCCTCCTTCTTCAATCATTAAATAATTTCACAAAAGATATTACTGTGAATGTTTTTTCAAAAGATTCTTATTAATTCATAAGATATTTTCTTAAAACTGGCCGGAAGAAATAAGCTATCCTTTCGAATCAATCCGACAAAAATTAGTTTGCTATCCAAAAGAACAATAAAAAGGTAAAAAATCTAAATTAACTGTTCAAAAAAGTTCTGAAAGATTGGTTTTTCTATCCTAAGCGCATTTCCTTCGCAATT
>CAZALJ010000357.1:0-2624 GCA_964485715.1 uncultured archaeon | reverse complement strand
AGGTGCTATTATCAAAGGATCTTAAAATTTACTTTTTTGGTTGCACTACTCAATAGAGAATGAGCTTCTGAGTGCAAAGAATGTCCATGGGCAACGATCGCCTTTTTAAAGTTGAAATCTAATAATTTTTTCATTGATTGGCGGTGTTGAGCTGGGTCCTGATTGTATTCATCTGGCATGGGATGGACTTCTCCTTCTACTGTTTGAAAACTATCACCGACAAGTAATAGCTCTGATTCTTGGTCTAAAAGTGATATATTACCTTGAGTATGACCAGGAGTATGAATTACCAGCAATCCTTGATATATTTGTCCATCTTTTAGCAAATCGTCCATCTTTACCTCCACCTGTTGATTAATAGACTCCATTTCTAACTCGTGACATGCAATCCGTGGTACTCCAATCTGTGCTTTTGCACTGGCTAATCCACCAATATGATCAATATGGCAATGTGTTATTATTATTGTTTCTATATCTGTTGGTTGATACCCACAAGCTTTTATTTCTGCAATAAGTGTCTCAGCGGTATCTTCCATTGCTGTATCTATTAAAATTAATCTATTTGCTGTTAGTAGAGCTGTATGACTCATTGTATCTAATACATATGCATCTGATCCAATTTTTTCCATTTGTAACCACCTCTAAACCAATTTCTTCTCATAAGACATAACAATTTTTTGTAATGTGTCACCATTTTATTCAATTTATATATAAATTATTTCATTACCTCTTCCTGCAGTACTAACTACCCAATGACTCTTTCTATGAGTTTGAGAGCGTTATCTCCTAAAATTTTCTCAATTTCTTGATCGGAATAACCTCTGGAAACAAGTCCTCGAGTAATATTGGGCCAGTCTTCTGGATTCTCAATCCCGTACATGTACGGAGAGTTTAGTTCCATTCCAACATCGGTCAGACTGTAAATACCTTTTGTTGCTCGTCGAAGAAGATCTACATGGTCACCAAAGACATTATCTGGCCCAATACCTATGTGATCGACTCCTATCAAGTTAACAATATAGTCAAGGTGATTCAAAACGTCCTCTATACCCTGTTCTTCTTTGTTACTCAGCTGGTTAGGTATTGCAGACACCCCTGCAAGACCTCCCTTCTCAGCTAATGCTTTAAGCTCCTCATCAGTCTTCAATCGCTTACTTTGAGGATAGAGAGCCCTGGCCCCAATGTGATTGAATATACATGGGTCTTTGGATACTTCAATGGCCTCTAGAGTTGTTTGAATACCTACGTGGGAAAGTTCAACTAGCATTCCGACCTTATTGAGTTTTTCAATCATATCTATACCAAAATAGCTTAATCCTTCGTTGGTTCTTTCCCCACAACCATCTCCCACATAATTTCTTTTGTTAAAGGTGATGAGAGCCATTCGGATTCCGAGACCATAAGCGATGTTAACATTGTCTAAATCTTTTCCAAAGGTCTGAGGTTCTAATTGAAACATGACAGCCTGCTTACCTTCTTTTTTAGCTTTTCTAAAGTCTTCAGCTCGAAATGCAGGAATAAAATCTGGATGCTTGTGAGTAAAGTATAGTAAAAAGCCTAATAAATCCATGGATTCATGGAAATCCTCGTGAACAGCTTCGACAGAATGAAAAAATCCTGTTACACCAGAATTTTTTATCTTTGGAACTCTTGAAGCATCACCAAATACAAATTCTGGTATTCTAGAACCCTTGACTTTTTGAACAACATCAGCTTCATCAAAAAAGATGAGACTGTGTAGGTCTATACTAATGAATTTCCTATGAAGCTCTTCCGCTCTTTCTTCTTCCACTTTGTCTAACTTGATGAATCTTTCTTTTAGGGGTAATTTGAGATATTCTTCTCGGGAAATCATTTTTTTCGTCTCTTTAGTTTTATAATATGTTCCTCTATTCTACTCATCAAAGACGGAGAGGAGGGGTTTTTTCGGGAGAAGCCTTGATTAGTTTATAATCTCCAGAACCAAGTCCTGCAGCTTCACAGAATTCGAACAAACGACATGTCCCGAATTTTTCTTCACCAGGGGCAACACAATCAAGTTGGTCGGCTTCCGTGCCTGGGATCCCTGAGGTTTCATTCACAAGATCCAATGATGCTCTATCTGCAGCAACAGGATCATAAGATAGAAGAAGCCCTACATCAGGGACGAGAGGAACACTATTGACTGGTCGACAATCACATCCTGTCACAATATCATAAGCTGAGTTTATGAAAGTGAAATTTTCTTTTCCTACAACCTCCAGGGCTGCCTTACTAAGATCAACGATAAATTTTTGGAGGAGTTCTTCAGAGTGCTGTCCAGAAGGAACTATTGCTTTCAAAGAGCACAAACTCTTGCAATGTCCGCAAAGTAGGCATAGTTCCTCGTTGATTCTGGCTTTTCCGTTCGAAACTTCAATTGCGGCAGGAACAGGGCATTTACTGAGGCATTTCTTGCAGCCATCGCATTTCTCTTCATCTACATAAAGGGGAGGGTCAAAGTGGGCTAAATACTTTCCTGTTTTCGTAGTACATCCGATACCAAGGTTCTTCAGAGAAGCAGCGATCGATTGGCCTCGTGTATAAGGTGAGTGTCCCTTAAAGTGGGAGACACTGACCACATGGTCCACACCAACGAGTCCACG
>CAZALJ010000356.1:0-2633 GCA_964485715.1 uncultured archaeon | reverse complement strand
CCAACGTTATACGACATCTCAATTTTCGTCAGAAGAAAAAAGAGATAATTAGTGAGAAACTCCCTCTCTGGTGGGGGGTATCTCCTTGCAGGCGTTACTGAATCCTATGATGCTGAATCTTATGATACAGACATTTGGATCATTAAAATTGATCGAAATGGGACCGAAGAATGGAATCAAACTTATGGGGGAACAGAAGATGATAGTATATCAGCTCTGATTGAGATACCTGATGGCAGCAACACCCTTGTTGGGAGTACTCGCTCTGAGAAATACTAAATTAATCCTCTTCGTACAATTTCTGAACTCCGATATTTTTCCCAGAGCGCTAAAAACTGCTTTAGTGTCTCCTCATTCTGATAGATCCGAGCCCGAGCCCCTCGTTTCTCTTTTAAGACTTGAAGAAAGTTCTTTTCTAACGTGTTTTCATAATGAAATCCCAGGTTATTTGGCACATTTTTGTTTTCACACGCCTTAATTGTATCAATGGCAATTTGGCCCGAACTCATTGCATAAGAGATGCCTTTCCCACTAATAGGATCCACTAGTCCTCCTGCATCACCTACAGCGAACACATTCTCCTTGAAAAGCTGCGGTCGCAATCCGACTGGAATTAGATGGGCTTTAAAAAGGTCTTGTGTTGAATTTTTTAATACTTCTTTGACCAGTGGTAACTCAAGGAATGGTTTGACTTCTTCTCTGGCGTGTTTTACTCTTATTAGTTGATTACCCCAGCCTACTGTTACAACGTGCTTTTTGGGAAATAACCATGCATATCCAAGATGACTTAGTCTTCTAATGCTAAAAAACAAATGTAACGTACTACTCCCCAAAATTTCCTCCATATGCTGCTTGGGTGTTTTCATCTCTTGGGTAATAGTTAAAATTAGATCTTCTCTCGCAAAACGAGGCCATCTCAGCTTCCTCAAAGTTGGCGAAGATACCCCATCTGCAGCAAGTACGTATTTTGCCTGATATTTTCCGTTCTTTGTGGAAACAGTGTAAAACATCCCCTTTTTTTCTATTGCAACTATCGGTTCATTTTCCTTTAGACGTGAGCCACTTTCGACAGCAATGTCGGTTAGATATTTGTCAAATAAACTCCGCCAAACCACAGCTCCTTCCCCCGTTTTTGAATACGTTTCCCCATCCACATGATGGAGCTCTAAGGAGTCAACAATTCGCTCAATCTTCTCCTCGGGATAATCAAGTTTTTTGATGAGGTTCCAATCAAATACCCCACCACAGGCCTTGTATCTCCCTGTCATACCCAATACTTCTTTCTCAAGTAGACACGTTGAGAATCCATTTTGTGCTGCATGGGTTGCTGCGCTAGCTCCACCTGGCCCTGCGCCTATAATGACAATATCAAAGTATCCGCGGGAATCTCCCATGTTTATTCCAATCCAATCTTCTAGATGGTTCCACGGAGAAGTTCTTTCCAGAAATCCTCAATATAATTGATACCCTTCTATATCGGTTAAAGAATAAGAACTCTTTTCGTTTTAATGGGAGAAATTTTTATTTGAAAAAAGTTGGATTTTTGGATTCTTTAGTAGCTCGAATGTTGTGCAGTAGTCTTTCTTGAGTAAAAAATTCTAAACTTGAATAGCTGGAATTACCCCTTGATAACATAGCATCTCTCCCAGAGAGATGCCGGAATTTAGCTTAGTTATAATATTCTAAAAACGTATCTACATTATTTTATAATGCTAAAGATAATCAATGCATAGGGAAAAAAAATGGTAGCTGTGAAATCAGAAATGTTGAAGTTCGGAACCAAAGCACCTAACTTTTCTTTACCAAATACCGTGGACTGTCAAACTGTTTCACTTAAAGATTCCTCTGGAAAGAATGGTACATTAGTGTTCTTTATCTGTAATCACGGTCCTTTTGTCATACACGTTCGAAAACAATTTAAACCACTATTTGATGAGTATTTTCCAAAGGGAATTACTTTCATTGCGATTAATGCTAATGGTATTGAGACTCATCCCCAAGACGGCCCAGAACATATGAAAAAACTGGCGGAAGAAATAACCTGGGAATTTCCTTATCTTTTTGATGAAAGCCAAGAAATCGCGAAAGCCTATAGTGCTGCTTGTACCCCTGATTTCTTTTTATTTGATAAGGAATTGAAATTATATTATCGGGGACAATTGGATAGTTCTCGTCCTAAGACTGATATCCCAGTAACAGGTGAGGATCTCCGAAACGCTATGAATGCATTATTAGAGGGACAATCTTCTCCCAAAGATCAAAAACCCAGTATGGGGTGTAATATTAAATGGAAAAAGGGTAACGAACCAAAATATTTTGAAAATCAACAGGAAACTCTATTGATTTCCTAAAAACGTACTCTAATCTTTTTGTCACTCAAAAACCAGTGAAGAATAAGTTCGAATCCAGTGGCTATGATTAGTTTTTTTAGATTTAGCATGATCTGATTCTCCCATGAAACAACCTCTATAGTACTTATCTGGCCTTAACCACCTGTTATTCTGTTATTTTTCCCTTTTTCTTTTATAAGTGAATATCTGTATCAATCATTTTTCTCATTTGTCATACTCTTATATCTTCTTACGTTTTCGAATAACTACCACCATAGTCGCAGAGAATAACAGAAGAGTGAA
>CAZALJ010000355.1:0-2645 GCA_964485715.1 uncultured archaeon | reverse complement strand
AAAAGGTAGATGAACAGACAAATGAGATTTTCTATGTCTCTTATAACGTCTTAAACAATGAATGGAGTCCTGTTATCCAAGTCACTGATACAAACACTATTACTGATGATTATGTTGAAGCTACTCCTGGCTATACTTTTGTTATTGTGTGTATTACCTTACTGATGGCAATTATCCTCTTGAAAAAGCATAAAATTAGAAAAAAGTAGAAAGACACTAAAATCTGTCTTATACATTTGTATATGAAGTTTTCTTACATATTTTGTTTGAGGGTCAAGAATGGATTGAAAAATAGATAGGAAAGAAATCACATCCAGTTATAACCAGCTCTTCTGTGTAAATATTATTAATTGGGGAGAAAAATATAATCAATGAAAAAGATATAGGTCATAACAGCAAGTATAAAGGTATATTCATTTAGACAAAGAATAGATGACTACCATGGTTCCTAGGGTTTCTGTTCATGATTCAGTTTCAAGAACATTACCTGATCAACCAGGTTGTTATTTAATGCTTGATGTTAATGGTAAAATAATCTATATCGGTGCCACTTCAAATCTTAAAAAACGTGTAACCTCTTATTTTCGGAAAGATTTACCTGATCCAAAAACTAGACGATTGGTTTCTAAAATCAAATCTGTAGATTATGAAATTCATAAATCTATAGAAGCTGCATTTTTACGTGAACGAGATCTAATCCAAATCCATTCTCCTCGTTTTAACCTTGACTGGAAGGATGATAAACAATACCCCATGATCCGAATCACGGTTCCTTCGGACAAGGAACGTTTTTCTCGTTTGTTTATTGTCCGAAGTATCACCAATCAAAACGATTGGTATTTTGGTCGAAAAAAGGATGTTAAAGCTCTTCGTACGTCAATTCGCTCTTTGCGTAAAATTTTCCCCATAGCAAATAAGAGTTATTGTTTTCGAACAAAAAAAGAATGCCTTGATTATTCTATCCAGAGATGCACTGCGCCTTGTGTTGATAAAATATCCAAAGAGGAATATCAACAGATTGTTGATCAGTTTATTTTATTTCTTCAGGGCAAAAAAAAGGATTTATTGGAAGCTTTATACCAAAAGATGGATCAAGCTGCTAGCAATTTGGATTTCGAATTAGCTGCAAAAATTCGGGATCGTATTACTCAGATTGAAACCCTAATTGACTCTCAAAAGGAACTCCCTGAACCAAGAGATAAAGATGTCATTATTCTCTTAGAAGATTCAAACTATTATATGTTAGTGATTTTTTGGATTCGTGATGACAATGTTATAGACTCTGAAACGAAATATTTAGGAATTCTCGAAACATTACCAGAAGCAGAGATCATCAAGTCTTTTATTACTCATTATTATTTACAAGCTGATTTTATTCCCGATATCATCGAAGTTTCTAGTATAATGGCAGAGGAGACTGAAATTTTAGAAATTTGGTTGTCCAAAAAACAGGGAAGAAGCGTTAGGATCAATATCAACCCAGAGATTAGCAGTGGTTCTATTCTTAAGAAGTATATTTACAGCTTACAATTAGACCTTAGTGAAAAAGTTAGATCAATTAAAAAGAAAGAGCAAATCAAAACGGAAGCTCTAATCGAACTCCAAAATTACCTCAAACTTCCAAAAAAACCACGACGTATAGAAACTTATGATATCTCAAATATTCAAGGAACTCTACCAGTAGGCTCTATGGTAGTATTCCAAGACGGAGTGCCAGCAAAGTCTCAATATCGTCGTTTTAAAATTAAATCTGTTGAACCTGAACCCAATGATGTTGCAATGTTACAAGAAGTATTAACACGTCGTCTTAAACATAAAGATTTTCAGTTTGCAGCTTCACTACCAGATTTGCTTTTAATCGATGGAGGTAAACCTCAAGTAAATGCTGTATATAATGTGTTACAACAGCACAACCAGAAAATTCCTGTTATTGGTCTTGCTAAAAGA
Organism: uncultured archaeon; assembly: GCA_964485715.1. Classification (GTDB taxonomy): domain Archaea; phylum Asgardarchaeota; class Heimdallarchaeia; order Hodarchaeales; family Hodarchaeaceae; genus Hodarchaeum. The sequence continues at coordinate 698 of CAZALJ010000355.1, read as the reverse complement.
GAAGAAGAAGTTTTTCTTCCCAAAAAGAAAAAATCACTCCCTATTCCTTATGATAGCGCTGCATTACAATTACTTAAGCAATGTAGAGACGAAGCACATCGTTTTGCTCTGACATATCATCAAAAAAGAAGGCTGTTACAACCTCGCTCTCAATTAGATCAAATTAGTGGTGTGGGGTCTAAACGTAGAAATGCTTTATTACGGCATTTTGGAGATTTGAATAGGATTCGTGAAGCTACAGTTGATGAACTTTGTCAAGTTGAAGGGATCAGTCGTGCAATAGCAGAAAGAATATATCTATTCTTTGCAACTGATTCCTCAGAATAATCAGTACAATAGATCTTCTAGTCTCCAAGATACTCTTTCGTATCGTGGTATCAAACCTTTTTTTCCATTTTTTTAGCATCAAAAGTAATGTAGAAATCCTTGAAGATAAATTTTTCTAGTATTTGAAAAAATAAAGCAGTTGACCAGTCGAAATTTGAGTCGGGGGAGATATTTTCGGTTTATAGTCTACATTCATGCCATAGATATTCAATAAAAGTGTCTAAATGAAAACTCAACAAAATCACACATTTGTCTCCAGCTCCACAATATAAAAGCATTTTATTATTTGCTACAATTAAACCCATTGGGAAGACAACAGCAGGAATATCTATTGGATATATTTCATTACCATATAATTCCCATGGTTTTGA
>CAZALJ010000354.1:0-2653 GCA_964485715.1 uncultured archaeon | reverse complement strand
ATTGAAGTTGAAATTCCTTTCTTTTAGCAAAAAAAGCTTTTGCTTGGTCAAATTGACCACGAAAGATCGCAATGTAGCCTTTCATGCGATTTATCTCTAAAATTCGCTGCTGTTTTTGCTCATCAGAAAGATCTAGTTGATTAATCGTTCGTTCTGCAAAATTAATATGCTTCTCTGCTTTTATCCAAGAATTGAGACCAATTAATGTTTGGGCATAGTTTAAGTTAGCATCAAGGAAATATAAGCCTTTCATCTTATTATCCGCAGCACGAATGGTGGAATTCAAGTGTCGAAAGGACCATTCCTGTGATTCATTGAAGCGACTTAAGTTACGGAAGAAATGACTTAGCTTTTCTTCGGAAATCATCACTGCAAAATTATTTTTCTGTTTAGTATAAAGGTCGATTTCAGAGGCAAGATTATCTAATGTATGCCTATACATTCCTTGTCTCCAATAAGTAGCTGATATTTCAGCATAACAATCAGCAAGATGAATATTATCTCCAAGGGTTTCATACATCGATTTCGCTTGATTGAGAAAGCGGAGCCCTTCTATGGTAGTGGTACTTTTTTGTCGTAAAAGAGAACCTACAATAGTAGCAAATTTTGCTCCAACTTCAGCCCCCTCATATTCTTGGATTAAAGCTAGAGCTTTATTTAAATGGAGAACAGAATCTTCATGATTTTCTTCTTGAAACACTGTTATCGCTTTAAATAGATGGTCAGAAAATAATTCGTATGCTGATTTCTCATAGGAACTGCTTTCAGAAATTATATTTCTTTGAACTATTTTAACAAGATTATCAGGTACTTTGAACAGCGTTAAAAGTTCCCAATCTCTGTCTGGTGTGAGAACTGGATCACGATCGTTTAACAATACAGAGAAAACCTGTTCAAGACGATTATTTTTGATAAAATTCCATAAAATTTTTGCAGTTCGTTGTTCTGCTTCCTGTTGATTAATATTTTCTTCTTGCGTACTGTGATAGAGTTTAGTAAAAACTTCTAAGAAATCCTGTTGAAAATGATAACCTTTTTCTAAATTATCATCATATTGCGCCATTTCCTCAGTAATTATTTGAGAGAAGAGTTTACTAGCCAATAAGAAGTGACTTTCGCGATCAGAGAACTTTCTCAGCTGTTCGATTAATATTTCAATATCATTGTCTCTAGTCTGGGATCTAAGGTAATCCAAGTCGCCAAAATGTCTTAATGGTTCATTCTGAAGGTAAGTTTGAACAAGATTCGAATATTCATTCTGTGAGGTACGTACTGAATCATTCATATGCAACAATAATAAAAGTAAAAGATGATTAAAAGACTGACGAAAAGTTATGTTATACAAAGAATAGTAAAAAAAGGTGTTATGATGATAAAAAACCTCATTTATGAAAAAAGATTGACCAGACTCCAATCCTATATGAAAAAGTCTCAGATTGCAAATATAATTGTTCCACTCGGTATAAATTTCAGATATATCTTTGATTTATTGGAAGAACCAAGTGAAAGACTTATTATTGGGATAATTGAAGCCGAAGATTCTCCGAAAATGCTTGTTCCTAGTTTTGAGGTAGATCGTGTAAAAAAATTAATAGGCGTAAAAGATTGCATCGGGTGGGAGGAGACTGATGATCCCTATAGTCTATTGCCAGAATTAATATCATTAGATCATAGGAAATCGATAGCAATTGAACCAAAAATGTGGTTTTCAGTCTATCAAAAGATTGCTCAGAATCTAAATGAAAAGAAATTTATTTCAGCAGAGAGCCTTTTTGATTCATTACGTGCGGTGAAAGATGAATATGAACAGGGACTTCTACTAAAAGCATCTCAGAAATCAGGAGATGCTATTGTGGAAACCTTAAACGAACTAGAAGTTGGTATTTCTGAAGTTGAAGTGAAATCGATTCTTAAAGAAAAGCTAGTATGGGGTTCAGGAGAAAAGTCGGGAGCCTTAGTTCAGTTTGGCGACAATTCTTCGCTCCCACACTACTCTGGGGGCGATAGAAAACTTAAAAAAGACGATGTTGTGCTCATTGATGCTGGAGGAACCCTACAAAATTATTGGGGGGATATTACTATTACCACCGTGTTTGGAAAGGCTTCAAAACGATTTAAAGAAATCTATGATATCGTGTACTCTGCTAACAAACGAGGAAAAGAAGCAGCGGCTCAGAATAAGCTTCCCTGCGAAATAGATGCTGCTGCGCGAAACCACATTATGAAGAAAGGGTTTGGAGAACTTTTCACTCACCGTACAGGTCATGGAATTGGCCTAGAGGTGCATGAGAAACCTTATATTATAAACAATAACCAATTCCCATTGATTCCTGGTAACGTATTCACAATCGAACCAGGAATCTATATCCCAGGTGAATTCGGTGTTCGTATAGAGGATGATGTCATTAAAACAGAAACAGGAATCAAAACAAGCCAGATTCCACGATATGAACTTCTAGAAATATAAAACTACAATGACTGGTTTATTCAAGTTCATATCAACTTACTTAGAATATGAATGAAAATTTAAAAAAATAGGGTTTTTCCACTATTTGGTTTATAAGGATAATGACTGTCATGGAAATCAGAAAAATTCAGGTCACTGGTGCAGGGGACACCCGAATCATCTCTCTTCCAAAAGATTGGGCGGAAC
>CAZALJ010000353.1:0-2678 GCA_964485715.1 uncultured archaeon | reverse complement strand
TCAAAGGAAAATGAGGACTCAAAAGAAAGTACATCTAAAGGGTAAATTAATTGTTGAAAAGCATTACTTCTGGCAATGAGAGCACCAATAGGTACTTCGGTCTTTCTGAACCATCCGACTGATTCCATTCCCGCAGATAACACATGGTTCCCCCTCACGGTTGTAAACTCGATGCCATCCTTGAGCGGTTCCTGTTGTTCCCGAAGGCAATTCATAAGGCTGAAAGTCCATCGTACTCCCTCTATCGTGTAATGCTTTTTGTAAAATCTCACCTATAGCTAGACCAAGCTTCTCTCTTTCAGTGTCCGAGAGTGTTCTTACTTTCCTAAGTGGATGGATTTTCGCATAAAACAGTGATTCAGCTTTATAGATATTTCCTACTCCAGCTACAAGTCGTTGATTCAATAGAACTTCTCCAACTGGTTTATTTTCATAGTTCTTTTTCGCTAACCGAGTGAGAAACTCATTAAGGGGAAAAGGAGAAGCAAGTCCATCTACTCCTAAATATTGAATAGAAGGGTATTGTTTAACAGCCTCAAGGGACGGAAATACTTTAAATTGCCCAAAGTTGCGCGTGTCATCAAAAATAGCGCTAGGTGGGCTTTCCATTTGGATAATTACCTTTACGTGGTTAGCCACGGACGGTAAACTCTCAATGTCAGTGAAAAAATACCAACGGCCACTCATCCCAAGATGGTTTAGGATAACTGCTTCAATATTGTCAAAGCACCACACAAGAAATTTTCCAAATCGTACGATATCCTGTAAGATGGAACCTGAAAATTGATCTAAAAGTGGCTGTTTACTTTTATATTTGGAATATTTTTGAGACAACGAAGTAAACAGAATTTTCTCTACCTTCTTTGAAATGAGCTGACGTAGTTCAAGTCTTACACTTTCTACTTCTGGGCCCTCGGGCATTTTCTATTACCACAGTTTGCAAATGAAGATAACATACTTGTACTCTTCAATTTTTTTTGGCAAAAGCAATGACTTTATTAAAAGCTCTAATCTTTTCCTGGTTAATCAGAATACTTAACATTAGCACCTTTTGAGTTGTTAAAAGTGGAGAGTAACACCACACAATCTCAAGATTATCTAGACTACATTGCTCATTTGATTTTTGGAGGAATTGTTGTTTTTCTTTTTTTTGCCCAGTTGGAACGATTTTTAACAATGATCTTTGTGCTTAACTTTTCCACAGCAGGCCCGAATGAGACTGTAGTATTAATTGTACTTTTACTAACAGGTGTGGTTGAGATATTCTTACCATGGCCTCACTCGGTAAGAACTCTATCGATAAGTCTCGTTGGTACAACGGTTATGGTTCTATTAAGCTTAATTTCAATCACATTACTGGCGACACTAGCAGCTGTTCTTGCCATGATATTCATTACCCCTATGCTAGTAAATAGAATACAACTTGATATGGAACAATTTTCTCTTTGTGCAATTTTGGGAGTATTAATACAGTTAATCACACGTTCGTGGCTAGATACAGCTTCTTATTATGCTACCACTTTTGGAATATTTTTATTTTTACTCTGGATTGGTTTAGGTGTTCTACTTTGGTTTGTTAAAATCAGAAATGATACTAGATTAATTGACTCCTCTCAAAAAACGTTTATTGTTGTTACACCAGTTATAGGATTCATTTTTATTCAGTTTTCATTTTTAGGTTTTCCCAATGTTGTATCAACGTGGCTTTTTAGGGATTATTTTCTTATGTCTACTGCCGGTGTCATCGGTCTTTCAGTTGGGGCATTTCTCATCTTTGAAAGAGGAGAGCAAATCCTCAGAGGCAAATTGATAATAGGATGGATGGTACTTTTTCTATTATCTTTAATTGACCTTCTCTGGATTAACCTTTTCCCTCTCCTCACTTATTTTACAGCACAGGTCTCATCGTGTGTTATTCTATTTGCTGGTTTAATTAAAAGCACGATAAGGTCAATCAAGGTTGTTGGAGTAAGATTGACTACTGTGCAATTGTTTATGGTGTTGATTCTATTCTTACATATAAGTGCGGGAAATTGGGCATTTCTACCCTCATTTCTAGCTTTTACTCGTGGACAGGCTGCTATGACAATATTTCTAGCAGGATTGTTTCTCCCATTGTCTAGCTTAAATTTTAATCTACCCTCTTTTACAATTGAAAGAACTTCAAATGTCTTAAATTCTGTTCGTATAATCCTTGTGGCTGTGATTGTTGTTTCAATGGCGGGAATAATTGCAAATGAGCTTCTTGTAGTAAGAATAAGTCCAGATTCAAGTCGACTTAAGATCATGACTTTTAATATTCATCAGTACTTTTCAATTGGACAAACTGGACTTTATAACCTTGAACAGGTACGTGATGTTATATTAGAATCTGGTACTGATGTAGTCGGTTTAGAAGAATCAGAAGGCGCACGGATATCATCATCAAATATGAACGGTGTGCAGTGGCTTGCTCACCAGACAGGAATGAAGTATTACTATTATGGTCCACCAACGTCAGCTCAGGTTTATGGGGTCTCTCTCCTTTCTAGATTTCCCATAATAAATGCTCATTATGTGAACCTGCCAGTAGAACAATCTATCGAACGCGTAGCAATTGTAGTAGAAATTGATACCGGAGAGTTGGTGGGAAAATTACCTATCATAGTAACCCATTTTCAAACAAGTAAATATAATAT
>CAZALJ010000352.1:0-2737 GCA_964485715.1 uncultured archaeon | reverse complement strand
GAACTCGGACAGGTCGAACATTGGCAAAAAGATCTAGCTCTCGACGCATTGCCACGTTAGCAGATTCGATGTTCGGCCAAGGGGATCCCTTCCAAGGAGTTGTTGTAGGTCCTTTAAGAATCACATGACATTTTCTGAGTTCTTCTAAGACATCATCTGGAATAGCTTTCATCACTTTAACTCTATTTTCTATAGTTAACCCTTCTATCGTTCGGATTTCTACTTTTCCTGATTTGATTTCATCTTCTAAAAGAAAATTTAGGATTTTTACTGCATGTTTGGTTATTTCAGGCCCAATCCCATCTCCACCACACGCACCGATGATGATAGGTTTCAATGTGCTGAAATCTGTCCAATCAGGCTCAGTTTTCATTCTTTCTACGCGTTCTAATTGCTCTCTTACGAGATTTTCAAAATGCTCTGATGCTTTTTTTACATATTCTTCAGACATTATTTACCACCTTTACAATTTTTATAATTTTAATTTAATTGAATTAATTTTAGATTATATTAAAAACAGAAAAAAGGGGACATTAGTCTGCAAACAGAATCTCGTCCCACGGTTGTCGATAAAGTGCAGCTCTTTGACGTTTCTGATCAAAGATGTGACCCATCATACCAATAGATCGTCCGAGAACGAATAATCCGTTGAGGAGCTCACTCTCAATGACATCTTGTATCTCATCATCACTTAAACCGAGATTTAAGAGGAGATCCAAGAAGCAAATTCCAATGCATCCATCCACGTTGAGAATAAGATTGTTTCGCTTGGCAGTAGTGATTTTCTCTACTTCTAAGGAAAAGTCGAGGTGTGGATGTTTCTCAAAATGTTTGAATACAAACTCTTTCAGAAGTGTGACACGAACATCAGGATTTTGCACGGACTTTATTCTATGGCCTATCCCTGGGATATTAATCCCCACGACATTTTTCATATAGTCAACAAAATCAATAGGTTTCGTACCTTTGTCGACTGCTTCTTTGATATACTTGGCTGCATCAGAAATAGCCCCGCCAAACCGTGGACCAATTGTTAGAATTCCGCTTGAGAGTGAGGACATCAGATCTCTACCAGCTCTTGCAGTCACAATAGCATTATGAGCTCCACTTACAGCTGGACCATGATCTGCAGTAAGTTTTACAACCATTTCAATGTAGTCTTGAGCATATTGTGGTAATTCTTGTTTGAACCAGAGAAGACCTATGGTGTATCCAATTGATTTATTTTCTCTCACAATTGTATCAAGACCGACACCTGCGAACATTGGAACATCCCCTCTCTCATCGCTAATTGTGCAGACTACGTCAGTCGGTCTTCGAACAATACCTTGCCTGGAAGCTTGAGCATAATCTATCGGTAGCTTGGGAGGTTCAAAATCATCAACTGGGGCGATTTTTCCTTCAGCTTTAAGCTTTTCAAACGTTTCCCTAATTTTGGCTCCTAATTCGTCATATGTCTCTGGAACAATAGCGCCTGCTTCAGCTAAAACTTTGTTTTTATAATCTGCGGTCTCTCTGTCAGTACCAGCCATAGCACCAGCATGGCCAAATTGTAAACCCGATGGTAAGAGTTTTGCTGCAGTACCAATACACCACATGACTAAAGGTTTTTTAATCCTGCCATCCTTTAATGCTTCTGCGACTTCCAGTTCACCTGTGCCACCCACTTCACCAAGGCATACTGTCATTTTGATCTTTGGATTGGTTTCGTATCTGAGTAAATGATCTAATAATGTAGATCCTGCATATCTATCTCCGCCGATGGCAACTCCTTCATATATTCCATCTGAATTTTGAGAAATCATAAAATTCAGTTCGTTGCTCATCCCGCCACTTTTTGAAACAAGACCAACACTACCAGCTCGATAGAGTTTTGATAACACAATGTTCTCAATAGTACCAGCAGTATTTCCTATCTTAAAAGCGCCAGCTTTCATTCCTCCTACTGTTGCGGGTCCAATGATCATTTTACCCCTTTCATTTGCAATTTTAATTAGTTCACGGCTTTGACGTTCAGGGATGCCTTCTGCAATAACAGCTACGGTCTTGATTGTATCAGATTCTAGTGCTTCTTTAGTTGTGGGAAACGCTGATCGAAATGAAGAAAAGTTAACCACAACGTCTGCCTTTGGATGTTTTTTCATTGCTAGTGAAAGTTGCCGATAAATTGGAACCACGATTTCTTTACCGCCCCAAAAAACTTTATGATATCCTATTGCTCCTGGTTGACTTGGTCTGATGATTGCTGCTACAGAAGGTGTGTCACGTTTAGATACGAAATCAAAATCTAACATCCGCTGAATAGCATTTCTTTGAAATCCATAAATTATTGCTTTAGTATCTTTATCGAATAATTCATAACTTTCCATCATGTAGCCTCCTCTATTCTCTTGCTTTCAAACCTAATGGGACTACGTTTGTCATGTGCGTGTAACGATCGTAAACTTCTATAGGTACACCAATTTCTTCACCTACAGTACGCATTAATTTTAGTCCTTCTTTTTCATTAGGTCCACCACGTCTAACGAAAATCTTCACATTTGCTTTCTTGAGTTTATCGGCTGATTTTTTCAATGCACTGACGATACCAGTGAAAGTTGTTTTTACATCGGTGAAGTTTGCAATTCCTCCTCCGATGATTAGAATCTTTGGTTTTCCTTCAGGATCAGGGTTCTCGGTTATCAGATCAATGATGGTTTGAGCATAGAGTTCTGTATGTTCACGATTAGGATTTCCA
>CAZALJ010000351.1:0-2741 GCA_964485715.1 uncultured archaeon | reverse complement strand
CAATGAATCTTGTTCCGATTGCTCCATCTCCTCCTATTCCTAAAACTGCATTTTGTGCTATACCCACACTTGCTAATGCATCCGATAAGTGATAGAGAATTGCTCCACTTCTGGAAATAATCGTAACACCACGTGGTCCAAATTCATCCTTACTCTTCTCTTCAGGATAAAAAATATCAGGAAGCATACCTATTTTTATTCCTTCTGGTGGAAAGATAATTCCTGGTGTGTTTCCACCAAAAAGTAGAGTATTATGCTTTCTTGCAGCAACAATTATATCTCGGATATCTTTTAGGGGGATACCCTCAGTAATCAGAACCACAATAGGGATACCTGACTCAATGACCTCAATCACGACATCCCTAACCCCTGAATAGTGTCTCCAAATACTTGCTACTGCAATATTCGGATGTTCTTTAAGACACTCTTTAACTCTATCATAAACAGGAATTACTTCATGAATTCTAGTCCCTCCTCGTCCCATTGAAACGCCAGCTGTCACATTAGTGCCAAATTCTTTCATTAAACCCGCATGTTTTGTGCCCTGATTTCCAAGACCTATTATAATTGTTTCAATCGTCTTACTTTTCTCAATATAGGTTGCTAATTCTGGACGGATTTGTTTGATAAGAAAATGTAATGCTCCTTGATTTACGGGGATCCTTTTCATGCAGATACCTCCTTTTTAAGTTCAAATCCTGTTTTAATCCCTTCTTTAATTATATCAGCCATGATTTTTTCATTCCCCACCTCTATCTGCATTAATTGTAATGCTTTTGGCGTCTCATTTTTCGCTTTTTCTAAATAACTCTTCGCTGAAGGGAGGTCGGTACCGACCATTCTTCCGTACACAGGGACAACACGTTGATTATTACGGTGCCGTTCCCTTAAAGCTTGAATTAATCCTCTAATGAATATATCACAGCTAGATATGCCCCCAAATCTCGATGTGATGATAATGTCAGTTAGAGGATAATCCATTAGGAGATGAAACATTTGAGCGACTCGATTTTGAGGTGGTCCCCCCCCACTATCCATAAAATTGATTGGAACAACTTTTCCATCAAAAAACTTTTTACCAATATTTACAACTTCATCTATAGAAAATATCCCATACCCAGCCCCTCCTGGAACAAGACCAACGTATAATACATCTTTTTCCTTAATGGTGTTAGAAGAAAGCAGATCGATATATGGAAAACCCTGGTGATAGGCTCTTTTTTCATTAGATGTTGGTTCAGCAATATCGTGACGTCTACTGGTTATACCCAAGGTTTCTAGAAGTTTACTTTGCCTGTATAAACCGTTGTCATCTAATACTATCTTAGCATCTGCCGCAATAACGCTTTCGGGTGTTATAATTACTGGGTTAATTTCACACAATTTAGCATCAATATCCTGATAAGTACGATAGACTTTGTCGATGATTGAAGCAAGTATTTTCTTCTGCTTGGTAGATAATTGAAGATCTTGACTAAGTAGGTTTGTAACTTCATCTATGATATTCTTTTGCAACGCTCGATCATTATTAACTATTTCACGTCTTATAATTGCTTCAGGTTTCGAACGAGCAACTTCCTCTATATCAACTCCTCCAGATGCGCTGACAACGAGCACATTGTTGAATGTCTTTGGATCTGTTGTCACACCCACGTAACAAGCTCCCTGTTCTTCGACTGCTTCTTCGAAAAAAATCGTTTCTACAGGATGTTCCTTGATTCTTAACTTCAGAAGCCTAGAAGTGATATCTTTGGCCTCGTTTAACGTTGTGACCTTTTTTATCCCACCAGCTTTACCCCGTCCCCCTATCAAAACAGCAGCTTTAGCCATTACAGGGAATTTTAAGTCAAGTCCATCGACTTCATCAACAGAACTAACGACTCCAAATTGCTTCGGGATAGGAATACCACTTTGCTCAAAAACTCTCTTTGATTCATGCTCATAGAGTTTCAACCTGTTTCCTCCATATGCTCAAAATATCTTGTTTTTCACAAGCAACTATCAATGGGGCATTCTTTAGAATAAGATGTGCTATCTAAGGAAATATAATTAGGCTTTATCATTTTTCCCATTCTGTTGGTAATAGATTTTCAAGTCCAATAGCGATATTTTTTAGAATCTTCAATTGAGAGTCATTGATAAAATTGATTGGATCCTTTGTCATGAATCACATATGGAGGGTTCCCTATTACAGCATCAAATCCTCCTCCTGATTTGTTATTAAATACTAGGCGAAATTCAATTATACAATGGAAGGTCTTTCTACTATTGATTTGATTTTCAATGAGTCTAAATATTTCTTTAGGTCTGATAAATCTTCTCTCCAGATTGAAAGAGGGGATTCTTCAAATAGATCTCGAAAAATCATATCATATCTAAATTGTTCAATAATTCATTCTTCCATCATTAAGTTGATAGCAGATATCAGATCTTGAAAATCAAAAGGTTTGAAAATGACTTCATGTATTCCCCGCCTCAGAGCTTCTTCCTTAACAGTAGTGTCAGCTGTTACCATGATAATTTTAGCCTGGCCGTTTGTTTCGAAATATCTCTTTGCTACGTCTAAGCCATTTATGTCATCCATCCGATAGTCTAAAAGGATCACATCAATGGCATCAGCGAAACGCTCGAATAGCTGGATCGCTTCCTCACCTGAATGAGCAGTAGCAACGATATTGAAACCTTCTGTTGTTAAATAGAGGGTGTACAGTTCAACGAGAGTCTCTTCATCTTCGACAATG
>CAZALJ010000350.1:0-2744 GCA_964485715.1 uncultured archaeon | reverse complement strand
CTCAAAAGGTATGAAACAACGTCTTAAAGTTGCAGCAGCTATTGTTCATCATCCTGATCTACTGATTTTAGATGAGCCTTTTGGCGGGCTCGATCCCCTTGGTCGGCGTGAAATGAAACAGCTTGTCTCGGAATTGAATCGAGAAGGCGTTACTGCATTAATCTCGAGCCATATATTGTATGAACTAGACGAGATGAGTACAAGAATGGTCTTAATCCATAGGGGGCAATCATTAGCTGAAGGCCCACCAGATGAAATCCTTAACCTAATTGACGAATTCCCGCATCAAATATTGTTCCGAGCTCAACATAGTGAACTAAAAACTTTCTCTCAACTTTTGATTGAAGAGGATATTATTAGATCTATTACTTTCAGAACAGATAAGGAAACTAAAGATCTTATAGTAATTACAGATAACCCTAGTGAGTTTTATCCTTTCGCTACGCGGGTAATCGCTGAAAATGGCCTTCTAATAAATCATCTAGAAAGTCAAACTGATAATATTGAAGCCATTTTTGATTTCTTAACATAATCTTGCATAGGTGAAAAGAAATGAGTTTAAACGTTTCAAAAAACACATATTCTCCTTCTATTTGGGCTAAAGGCATTTATTTAGGACAGATATTTTTTGAAAAGATTTTATTTGATAAGAAGACCTATATCTTAATCTTTGTGAGTATTCTGCCTCTTCTACCCTATATTAATGAAACAACTGCTGGTACAAGTGACTATGTGGAAATAATCACGATAGGAGAAGAAACCAATATTTTTAACTTCTTAATTTTGCCTCTCATTTGTTTAATTTTAGGAATTTCTGCTCTCTCGGATGAAAAGGAGAATAAAACGATTAGTCAATTATTATCAAGACCCGTTAAGAGAGAAGAAATAGTATTCGTTAAATGGATCACAGTACTTGTTATTGGGGTTGTCATTGCTTGTTTGGATGCATTAATTATCTATATCGGATTGTGTGTCATAGTTAATGATTTTACAATTTTGAATTTTGGTGTTTTGCTTGGAGCATGGTTGTTCGTAGGATTGTGGGTTGCTGTTTATAGTACGATATTTCTGTTTTTAGGAATTGTGATTGACAAGAATGCGCTTGGTTGGGGACTGGCCATTGCTTATTTCGAGGCATTTTTTGGACAGTTTATTTTTGGCCCTTTCACTGGCGGTGCAAATAGCGTATACTCTATTGCAAACCAAATATATTATGTCACATCAGAGTATTTCTTGGTAGATTATTTTTCCTTTAGTATTTCTGACTTTGAGCCATATTATTCTCTTATCATCTGTTTCGCGTTAATTTTTGGCTTCTTACTGCTTTCAATGTTTGCGATGCAAAGAAAAGATTTCCCATAACTTTGGATTGATGGCCTCACTCTCTATCAAAATAACAAAGTGAGTTTTGAAAGACAAGTTGTTGTAATTCATTTGTGTCTTGATCAGTTAAATTTGCTAAAAGTTCAACAACTTCTGGTATCATCCCTGGATGCCCCACTCGCCCTTGATATTTCACATTGCCATCTGATTCAGTTAACAATCGGCTGAGAGGAACTATTTTCGGAACTTTTTGATGCTTAGGGGAATAGCTTAACGCTGGGCCACAAGAAAAGTAACAATCTAGATCCACAAGTTTCTTTAGAATCTGAGGTGATCCTGAGTACCAATGAATACAACAGTTCTTTCCTGAAAGAGTTCTAGTTTCGATGTAATTGGCAATCTCCGCCTCTGCTCCTTTGACATGAAGCATAAGTCGAAAATCTCTCTCTTCTGCTTGAGCAAAGAAAAAGTCTAGTACTTTCTTTTGAAGAGAATATCTTTCTTCTTGTGATATGAAATGGTAATCTAATCCAATCTCGCCTAAAATTCTAATTTCTTTGTTTTCTGAAAGTAAACGGTCAAAATGTTCTATTTCGTTATGTTTTTTGTGAGCTTTCCAAGGATGAATTCCTATAGCGGGGATAACCTCAGGGTATTTCTTTGAAAGCTCAATAGAACGGAGAGACTCTGCATAATCTTGACTTACTGAGACCACATACATAAGTCCTTGCTGACGCCACTGCGAGATATATGTATTAATGTCTTTGAAGAAATAATTATCAGGCAGATGGCAATGGGCATCGATATAGAATTTTGACTTAATCATTCGAAGCTGGACCTCTCTCAAACTGGAAATGATAATTGATGCGATATACAAGGAAGAATACGCTGTTAAAACTCTTTGAACAAGGACCAGTAGAACGTGCATTACGTATCCTTGCTAATCATCTTGTTACTGTATGTCCTCGTTGTCATAATATACCTATTAATGAAGTCTTTGCAAACGCACGAGGTAATCAATCTTCTTTTTGTTGGCGCTGCCAGCCAGACCGTATCACCGCAAAATTCTTCTTGAAAAGTGTAATCCAGCTTAGGGACAAAAAATTCCAACAATTTGCATCAAATACTTTGTATACACGTTCAGTAATTGCATGGCTTCGTGGGGTTAGCAGATTTGGTGTAAGCAGACCACAACCGACTTTACCTCCAATTGCAATTGTTTGGAATTTTACTCATCGTTGTAATCTGAAGTGTTTGCATTGTTATCAAGATTCCTACTCTTCTTTAGATACACATAGTTATCCAACAGAGTTATCTACAATTGAAGCACTTCGGGTTGTTGACATCATCGCAAAATCGGGTTGTGGGTCACTAAGTTTCTCTGGTGGGGAACCTCTCATCCGTGATGATTTTTACGACAT
>CAZALJ010000349.1:0-2750 GCA_964485715.1 uncultured archaeon | reverse complement strand
CACGATCTGAGAAAAGAAAAAAAGAATTTGAATCAGCAATTATTAAAGCTGCAGCATTCATTGTAGTAACTCAAATGTTAATTTATATTATAATGTCTAAAGAAAATAGTGAGAACAACTTAGATACTTATACAATCCGAGATTCTAAGCAACTGCAGTCGCTTTTCGACGAAATGGTAACCAAGCAAAGTTATGAAACTATCTTCAAAGCTCGAGTTGTAGAACTACTCCCAGCTGAATCAATTGTAACACTGAATCGTATATTCAGAGCATTTCTCCCTTTTCAGTATCAACATTTTTCTACTGATATCTTAGGAAAAATTTTCCATGGATTAATCCCATTTGAACTACGGAAGTTTCTGGCAGCATATTACACATCAAACATTGCTGGTGAATTCCTATCATATTTAGTAATAAAAAACGAACAGAACAAAATCATGGATCCAGCTTGTGGATCTGGAACGCTATTAGTGAGTGCTTACAAGCGAATCAAGGAACTCAATGAAAAATTGGATCATAATCAAATTTTAAAGAATCTTTATGGAGTTGATGTTTCAGCATTTGCAGCTCAGCTAGCTGCAATAAATCTTGCCATCCAAAAACCTACAGATCCTATGAATAATTGTAATATTGCTATCCTTGATGTTTTTAAGTTTAATATTGAAGAGAATGGAAAAAAAGAAACAGAATTTGAGGTTCCAAAGTTTGATGTTCTTCTTGGAAATCCTCCATTTACTCGAGGAGATCGATTAGATAGTGAGTATAAAGACTTTTTAGAGTCACATCTTCGTGATCAGGGGATTTCCTTTAATTATAACAAAAAATATTTAGGATTATATGCTTATTTTCTTCTAGATTCGCTAAGATTCTTGAAAAAAAATGGAACACTCGCTTTTATTCTTCCACTTTCTATAATCAATTCTTACACTATGAAACCAGTTCTTAAGTTTCTTCTATCAAAATTCTCTTTACAATATATTATTACTTCAGAAGCCCAAATTACATTTTCAGAACAGTGCGCATTCAAAGAAATTCTCTTCATTGCTCAAGAAGGGCAAATAACCAAGCAAAAGGTCAAATTCGTTGTGCTAAAGAAGGAGTTATCAAGAAAGACCTTCCGTACTCTTGCGCAAAAGATCGAACAGATCATAGAAGACTATGAGGACTCCTCTATACGGATCCGACATATTTCGAAGCAAGTCTTGGAAGAAACTGTGGAAATGAATTGGGTGGTATATTTATACAATCAAACATTCTTTAACCTGTTTGAACAGATAAGACAATTAAAGATGGTTTCTCCTATAACTCAATTAGTGAAGACACCACGGTATGATGTGGATCGTGGCCTCCGTGCAGGGATTTCAGACTTTTTTTATCTTCCAAACAAATATTGGAAAATTATTGATGAAACGAATAATTGGATCAAAATACAGAACATTGAAAGTAGTTCCATCCTGGACCTGCCAAAACAAAATATGTCTCCCGTATTGAGGAAATCATCTCTCTATGAACGGATTGTCCCAGAAGTATCTGATTACATTGTAGTAATTCCAGATAATGATACGCTAGAAAAGACTGTTGAGGATTATGTCAGGTGGGGTGTTCAAAAGTTCCAGAAAACAAGATTTGAAACACTTACCTATAATCATATCGTAAAGGGACGGAAAATTGCTCGAGTAGGGATTACTCATGAGCTCAGCTTAGTAAGTAACAAAATCATTGCTTACTATTCTCCGAATCCTGTGATCCTTTCAGATAATTTTATTTTCATTAGAACTTTTAACGAAGAAAACGATAAAATTCTTGCAGCTTATCTGAATAGCTCGATTTTTATCTTGACGTACTTTGCTCTACGCAGAGAAAAGACAGGAGCCCTCGGACAGATCTTTGGAACTGATGTGCGAAATTTTT
This sequence comes from uncultured archaeon, assembly GCA_964485715.1. Lineage (GTDB taxonomy): Archaea > Asgardarchaeota > Heimdallarchaeia > Hodarchaeales > Hodarchaeaceae > Hodarchaeum. The sequence goes on along the minus strand of CAZALJ010000349.1, from coordinate 839 downwards.
TTTGTTTAGATCCCCGTAAGGTCACTAAAACTGATCGTAATGAGCTCCAGCAAATTTTTGATCGTTTCATCCTTGAATCAACCCATTTTCCGTCTTTTTATCACCAAATTATTGGAGCGATTGAGAATAAAAACCACATCAGATTTCTACTAGACAAGAAAATCTGTGAAATACTAACGATTAATGATATCTCTAATTTTTTGAGACAACTTTATGAAACATTAATCGAGGAGTTTATCAAGTTCAATTAGTAATAGGATGAAGTCTCCGTGACAATTGAAGAAAGGTTTCCTCTTGCTGCTATTCAACCACTAGCAAGAGTGGAATCTCAGAGACGACAATTCTATCGACCTATCTATTCCATTCATAAATCCTGGGCACGGAGACCTGGTACCACATTTCGTGCAATTGGGCTTGCTCACTTTTGTCAGGATATTCCTTTCGACCCTTATAAAGCAGGAAAAGGTGCTTTCTATCAAAATCATAATTTTCATGATAAAATTGCCTTAGATCCTTTCTGTGGAGGGGGAACAAGTATCATTGAACTCCATCGGCTTGGAATCAAAACTATTGGTATTGATATAAACCCAGTCGCTTACTTTACCACGAAAAAAGAAATAGATCCATTTAACGAAGAACTTTTTGATCAAGAAGTTGAGAGGATCTTTCAAAGCGTTGGACGACAAATTAAATCCTATTATAAAACGATTTGTACAAGATGTAACTCTTTAAAAGCAGATATTATGTATATTTTTTGGGTTCGTTCAATTCTTTGCCCTTTTTGTCACTCTGAGGAAGATCTATTCAAATACTATATTATTGGAAAAAAACAACGAAAA
>CAZALJ010000348.1:0-2752 GCA_964485715.1 uncultured archaeon | reverse complement strand
GAATCAAAGCTTATTATGACCGGAAATTGTCTTATATAGAACTGGAAGAGATCACTGGTGTATCAATGCGCGAATTTAAACGCTATCAAAGAGAACAGGAATACCCGTATAGTCTCGGGGTTTATAATAGAACTTCTGTCATCGACAAAGCAGACCAGCGTATTGAGGAAATTGATAAAACGATTCTAGAGTTAAGAGGGTCAGTTTTTGGGGCCTTAGAGCAGCTCCTGTTTATTCCTTCATGGCGAAAATTACTCGATTCTAAGTTCAATGGTTTTTATTTAAATCAACCAGTCCAGAAAATCTTTCAGGACAACATAGTCTTGTTGCCTGATATTGCATTATCTGGATTTGAAGAAACTACTGGTGAACCGTTTTTCCTGATCACAGGGCTAGGGATTTATTGGGTAAAATTCCAATTGGGCCCTGGATCCATAGTAACTGATTATCGTGAAATAACGGGTATTGTATTACCCCTAGATATTTATGAGAAAGCTCAAGATGTATCAGGTTCTGTCCTGAATAGTGAAAAAATGCGAATGACCGAATATATGACTTCGATTCCCTTCTCACTCATTCTTGCGAAAAGAACCACTCAGATGTATCTTCGGGGTGTATTGGCTAGAAATGTATTTTTACCCAATAAAGAATGCTTTGATCAATTATTAACTTCCTGCAATGATCCAAATAGTTTTAACAAAGATGATGGGCTTAAGATCCTTTCGGGTGGGTTATCCACTGAAATACAGCTCTATTTTAATGAATTACTTACCGAAAAATTCTTGGACAATTATTCAAACCTTATTGCTGGGATTAAAAACACTCAACCTAAATTAAACAAAATTTTGGTTAATCTTCAACTTGAGTCAATGCGAGAAGGAATCTTCACAAAAATCCACCAGATGAAACGGGAATTCCGGGAAATCGGAAGAAAATACTTGTTAGATTGGATGCCTGGTCATGTGAGCTGAATGTTTCAGATTCATTGTTTGATTTCTACCCAATTCCTTAAACAAAGTTACTTTTTTCAAATCCTCATTCCATTTCAGAGTTCGAAATTCCTTCAAGAGAATATCTTTTGCAGAGCGTCTTGAATAGCGATAAGATCATCAGAAGTGACACCAGGATGGATAGGAACTTCAAAGTGAGAACAAGCAATTTTCTCAGTTACTGGAAGGCTGACCAATGAGTAATCGGGATAATTAACAAATGAATTCCATCTCCAGTTTTTGATTCCATCCAAATATGTCTGTTGTTGATGGCACGGAACAGAGTAAATCCGTCTAGATCCTATACCTAGGTTGGTTAATTCTTGAATGACTTTGTCAACTGAAAATTCAGGGTTTTCTATCACAGGGGCACAAATATAGTGTCCGTGGGTGACTCCTTTTGGAATTTTTTGGACCTTAACTGGTTCGAGCTCAGTAATTATACTTCTTATCAATTCAGCGTTTTTACGTCTTTGTTCCAACATTTTGGGAAGTTTTCGGAGTTGAATGAGTCCAATGGCTGCTAATGGTTCTGCCAGTCGAAAGTTATAGGCAATTTGATGATGATTATAGCCTCCACTAGGCCCTCGCCCATGATTTTTGAGACTTCTCATTCGAGTCGCAAGCTCGTTATTGTTTGTGACAACCATCCCTCCTTCCCCACTAATCATATTTTTCGTTGCATAAAAAGAAAAACAGCCTACGTCCCCAAACGTACCAACATGCTTCCCTTCAATACGACCACCATGAGCCTGGCAGGCATCCTCAATTATTGAAAGATCATGATCCTCTGCTATGTCTGAGATAGCTTTCATTTCAGCTGGTAGGCCAAAAATATGAACAGGAACTAAACATTTCGTTTTGGGGGTAATGAGATTCTTAATTTTTTCAGGATCGATATTAAAGCTATCAGGATCGATATCAGCAAAGATTGGAATCCCACCTCCGAAACAAATGGCATTCGCAGAGGCAATGAATGTAAAAGCGGGAGTAATGACTTCTGCACCCGGAGGAATGTTTAACCCCTCCATCGCCAAATGAAGGGCGGCGGTTCCATTGACCGTACATATTGCGTGTTTGGCTCCAACAAATTCTGCGAACTCTTTTTCGAGAGCTCTGGCGTTCTTCCCTTCTACAAAGCTTTTTGACCGAATTGTTTGTGCTACAAGGGAAACTTCTTCTTCTGAAATTTGTGGTTGTGTGATGTGTTTCATTGAACGTTCTTATCCCGTTAAAAATATTGAATAAACAACATTGAAAGATTCTTTATTTGTTTTTAAGATGGTTTTAATTAATCAATAATCAAAAAATTGAAGTTAATTATTGTGGTTAGCAGGGTTTAAGAGTGATTGGGGAAAGTCAGATAATAGAGAATTATCAGAAAATTCTATCAATGCTACAAAAATATGCGCGTGGCGGAGAAAAACCCCAATTAGTCATGGTAACTAAGGATCAGCCAGTAGAGCTAGTTTTACGGATATTAAATCATCTTGAGCGGCCGATCATCGGAGAAAACCGCGTTCAAGAAGCACTTAAGAAGATTGAATTGTGTGGTGCCAATAAAGCTGACTGGCACTTTATTGGACATCTTCAAAGAAATAAGGTCAAGAAGATTCTTGGAAAATTCTCTTTGATTCATTCACTTGATAGGTTATCGTTAGCTAAAGAGATTGAAAAGCGAGCTTCAAAGGAAAACACGGTTGTTAAGTGCCTCCTTCAAATTGATATTTGCCGAGATGGCTCCAAGTTTGGTTTTTATCCTA
>CAZALJ010000347.1:0-2752 GCA_964485715.1 uncultured archaeon | reverse complement strand
GTTATTCTACCCAATTGAGTCTGAGGGAAGATAAACCTGCTAGAATGAACTCAATTTCGTGCTAACTGTTTCCTTCATATATTACCTTTTATCAATGTCGAAAGTGCCTGGGTGGTCATGGTATTGAATTAATGTTTTAAGGTGTCCGAGAGGTGGGATTCTTAGTTTTATCATTCACGTTGAAGATAGTGGTTAGTGGTTTAATGATTATGTTAGCTATTAGGAGAATAAAAAAAAGCTCCACGAATAATTCCGAGAATTTCAGTAATTTCTTTAGACTTTCAATCAAGTTGTATGATTGGGTAATCTTCTTGCAATAGTTCTTCTACTACTGCTCGAATCGTTTCTTGTGCTTCAATAACTTCTTGCAATTTAAAAAATTTGCTCATTTCTTTCTCAATAAGATATTCTGGGTCTTTTTTACCATCATCTGATAAAATTAGGAGGATCTCTTTTTCAAGCGCCCCACGGGAGAATTTTTCTCTTAATTGGTTGAAAATAATCTCGTGTGCTAAAAGTATTTCCAATTGACGGTCTTCAAGTCGATTAACGACCTCTTCTGTTATAACAAGTACCGAGAAAACCTCCTTAATCTGATTAACAGAATTCAAGGTGAAGACTGGTACAAAAATTGGTTCAAAACGGCTTTCTAAGCTGGTTTGAAAAAGATAACTGCCTATGTTAATGCGATATTTACTTGAGATCTGTTGAGAATATTCCTTTAAATTCGAATGTATGTTAGCTAACGCCCTCTTTGCTTTTCTAAGTTCCTCTAAATGTCTCATCCTTTCAGTTTTTACTTTTTCGTAAATGGAGGCCGTAGGAATTATCTGGATACCCATTCTCACTTTCATCCTTAATTGAACCTCAATCTTTTCTGTGAAATCCTCGTACGGAATAATTTCACGCTTCTGAATATGAATAGGATGAAGTCGTTTGATATCTGCAAAAGCATCAACCTCGGCTTCTGAAACTGGCTTTCTCTCACTCAACACCCGTTTTGTTACAGCAGCAAAATATTCCATCCCTGTTTGTATGGCTAACGAACCCAAGGATTGAAAAATAGGTATTGAAAAAGCAATTAGAAGGAAATTTTCCCCTTCTTGTGGTATAAGTTGAAAGAAAAAAGGACTTATCTTTTTATTTTCTCGTTGTATTAGACCATTAACCCCAAAAAATCGGATACGATCAATTAAGTCTAATAATTCTTCATATTGAAGAGTCACCCTCTCGAATTCCATCGCCATCCACTCTTCAGTAGCTAGGCGAGACTGAAACATTTGACTTGGCGGAACACCTTCATGGGAGCTCATAAGAAAAACTATTCCCTATTTTGAGGAAGAAAAATGAATTAATAAAAGAATTTGGCCAGTTCATAAGTCAATAACGCTTGCTCGAATGGCGATATGCTATCCAAAAGAGAAACAGGAATATCGCAAATGCCATTAGAATAGCTGATGTTCGACTGAAAATAATCAAAGGATCATCTGGGTTACCTGACAAAAAATTGACTGCTTGGAAAAAAACGAGAGTCACCCAACCAATAAAACTGGTGTCCTCTCTAGTGGTGAGACCCTTTGAATAACGTATAATCAGCATTCCAACTCCTAGAATTACAATTACAAAGTGAATTAGAAAAAGGGCCCCGAAAGGAGCCTCAGCAGTCTCAGGTAATACTATATATAGGCTTTCTAATACTACAAAGCATGCTGCAGAAACAAGAGTAATGAGTGGACCAGGAATTCTTACAGAGTAGTCAACTTTTTGAGCACCTTCATAGATTAAGTATAAAATTCCTCCCACGGTCGCAGCATCAGCTAAAATCATTGCTGATGTGTATAGAAAATCTATCCGCTCTTGCCAAATTCCAATTAATTCCAAAAAGAAGCCTAGTATACCAGATTGATCGCCAAACCAGTCATAGCCAAAATAGAATCCAATTACAACAAGTAATGGCAGAGGTAAGTATAGTAAAGTTAATAACACGGTTTTTCGCTGGGTTGAAACCAAATCTCCTTCTTCTTTCCATTTTAGCAGATATATTGCAATGAAATAACCACCAAACAGCGAAATAATGGGGGTTATTATAGGAAACAGAAAAATCACACCCACTACAAAATTGAACCCATAAAATGCCTTTATTGATGTAGGAAGCCTCCATACTTCTCGTCCGAAGGTTTCATAAGCATCACCAATTTGATAACGGCGGCCATACGTCCAAAACCAGAAGGGAACGGACATTATTAGGGGGCCAATCCCGTAGACAACGATGTCTGATAGAAAACGGAGATCAGAATGATCTAAGAACCAAATAACTCCGCCAACAAACACGAAGGACAGCAAATAAAAGTAAACAGGAATTAAAATGACCTGCAAAATCACCAATAATCGGCCATAATGAATGTAACTTTCGTAGTCGCTCAATAGATATTCTACTCCTAATAATACTTACTCTTGCAATAGAATACATCAATCTTGCTAAATGGAATATATCAAGCTTTTTAAAAACATACCTGTCGCGTTCCATAAAAACAGACATATGGGGTCATTTATAAGAAACCAACCCTTGGATGCTTTAATTAAGATTTTTGGGAGAATCGCAAGATGAGTGAATCAAAAGAAGAAGAAAAATTTCCCTATAAATCAGAATATTATCACCTTATTAAGGGTAAAACCATTTCGAGACGAGGCCGATGGTGGACAGCCGTCTTACTTGTCCAAAATGTTGATGATGCTGAAAAACGAGTCGTGG
>CAZALJ010000346.1:0-2755 GCA_964485715.1 uncultured archaeon | reverse complement strand
AATATGGTTTACTTAGCTCCAAAATGGAAGAAAGAAGACGATACTATTTTCTTACCGATTTAGGTTTCCAAATAACTGACCAAGCATTTACATATTGGCTGAGACTTGTCCAAGAAGGAAATTTTGCAATTGAGGAATTAAATTTTCATTAAAATTGGTATTTATGAAGGTTATAGGAATGAGAACAATCTCTGACTATTTGAAGAACGTAGAGCATATTATTCTCAATTCAGGTGGCGATAGAAATATTGTAGAAGAATACTCCAGCCATCTTCAGGCAGAATTTAAGGATTTCAAAGCGTCATCACCCACAATACCTAAAGATCAGGATCTTGAGGAAATATTTGTGTCCAATTTAGAAGCTCCTCATGTGATTGCAAAGTCTCTCATCGGCCCTACTGAAACGTTTAAGACTAAACTCCTTGATCTCGCACATAGGGTTTGGAGATGGTATGATAATAAGATTTTATCAAAATTCCTTGGGTTTCCTTTTACAATAATGAGTCTTTGGTTGTTTGTACCTATATTAATTTTGTTATTCTTGGTGCTCAATGACTGGTTTCATGCTCTAATGATGGATCTTTTTCCTAGATGGAGATTTATCCACGATATCTGGTGGTTAAGCTTAAGAAGAATACTAGAGTTTCAAGCTCATTTTATGCAGTCATTCCTTCTCTATGTATTTATGGTGATTTTCTTAACTTTACGGTATTCTCTTAACAAGAAAATTGCTTTAACAATAATTCTAAGTGCTTGGGCTCTTATGACAGGGTCAATTCTTACTTTTTTCATCAGAGGTAATATCCCAACGAGTTCATTCGAGTATTTAACAGGTTACCTTTTTGCTATCTGCATACTCATCACTATCGGTCTAGTTTTAAGCTTAATAATCCACATTGCTCTAGGGGTAAAGTTTTACAAAAAAAGGAAAGGTTATTCTCTTTAGTCATTATTTTTGTCAATCCCAATCTATAAAAAGAATTTGAATTATTTCTTTCTCTTTGCAGCTGTTCTCATAGCACGAGCCTTAAAATCCTGATTCTAAGTTGGTTTGAACGATAGAGTAAAGGGAAATTCCTCTTAATAAGTCACGTAAATTCATATCTAAGAAATATCTGTAAATTCTTAATTCATCAATAATTAAATGGATTTTGTATCCGATCGAATCATGAAATTGCGTTTTTAATTCTAAGTATTCGCCTTTCCCTTCTTCACTAATAATACTCCCACAATCTCTACAATATGTAATTTCTACATCAAAACCTTTTTCAACTGTTTCTATTCTACTATCAATATTAACACTATTACAATTATAGCAGACGTGATCCATTTGATGTTCTCTCCTATTTCAAAAATCAACCTATAGATTTAACCCCAATTTAAGATATTTTCTTTTATTTCCATTAAATTATTGAGATCAATTCCTGAGAATACTATTTTTGCCCAAAAACGGTCAAATTCATAGGTAAAAGATTTTAGTTTCATATCGTCTTTGTATCTGAGTTGATCTTCAATTTTGTTGAGTATTCCAAATAATTCTGAATACGTTAAATCTAACAACGCAATTTCAGAGTCGTTTTTGTCACCAAATTTAAATTTGTCAAATTTCAATTCGTTTTCTCCTTTTTGCTCTAGTTTGTATTCCCTTCTCCTACCTTGTTTAGTAGAAAATAAGCAATACAAAATCACTTTCTAAGACCCTTTTTTCTTAAAATTCTTCATATTTGGATACCAATCTACTTTTACTCCCTTCTGCTTAAGTAAAATGCGTTCATTTCCCCTAATATCCTTAACACAAGAATCACAAAGATATGAGACTGAAAATATTTCACAATCAGGGCAGTAATAAATATCTGTTTTTTCAGTAATCAATTAGAAACCTTCCAAAGTTGCTAAATCTTTTTCTCCTTCAATTAATTCTTCAGATTTCGCTTTAATTTCCTCAATTGCTTTTTCTTTATCTGCTTTTGTTAAAGGTTGAATCCAAGCTAGTAAATCAATCATTCCTTCAACTGTTTTTTCTTGTTTAAGCTGTTGTTTAAGGTTGATAACACTCCAGCTATTCTTATCATAATAATCATAAGTAGCTGCAAAGATTAACCCTCTTTTATCAACAACATAAACATCCCCAACCTTTTTAACAATACCAGCCTCTTTTAATTCTGCAAATTGAGTCATTCTTGTTGCTGGTGTGCCTATTTCATTTTCAGAGATAAAAACTGTTAATTTTGAAGGATTAATTCCTTTAGATGAGACTGAAATATCAAACTCATCTTTAGAATATTCCTGTTTCATGTAAGGTAATTTATACCCTTCTGTAGATACTAATTCAACCTTTTTATTCATTAATTTCCATTTTCCATCATCCCTATAGTTTAAACCCTTATTATAAGCTGTTTCTGAATCTTTAATAATTTGTAAGGTTTGTTTTTCAATATTTGTTCCCTCAAATTCAGCTATGTCTTTTAACAAATAAATATGCTCTTGTTCTGCTTTTGTTGTATCACTACGAGGATAATTAATCCATTCAGCTTGATATAAAGCTTCTAATGTTGATTGAGCATGATCAGGTTCTAATTCCATAGTATCGACCATGATCCGAATCATATCATCAGAAGTTAATCTTGAAACATCTTGTTTTTTGTCACGTTGAAAAGCTAAAATTGGTTTATCTTCTGATTTAATCATTATATCATGTGCAGCCAATGTTGTCAACCTGCACTGCATTTATTTCTTCCATAGGATCAATAATGCC
>CAZALJ010000345.1:0-2761 GCA_964485715.1 uncultured archaeon | reverse complement strand
GATCACTGTGAATATGTTACACAATGCGATCTTCATGGATGAGAGGATCCTCAATGTCCTAAACACTATGATCTGTATGCTGGAGACACCGAAATCATGACTGTTGAAGTCGCAGAAGTGTCGAATAGGATTATAAAAATTAAAACGGAAGAAAGAGAAAACACTCTACCCCATTTTTCTCAATTTCCAGTATATAACTTGGCTTCAACACCCCCTTCATACTATAAACTTTGCTGGATCTTGAGATAGTGGTCTAATGTCATAAGTTCTTGGTTTTGAGAGCTTATAAAGACCTAACCCAAGAATCGGGACGCCTATTAGGCCAATACAAAGCATCAAAAAAATACCACTTGCAAAACCATAATCGGTAATAATAAAGCCAGCAAGGATTATTAGTGGAATACTGAATAGAACAATGAGTGTTGGAATAAGAGAATAAACTGCGGTCCTATATTTATCAGGAACGAGTTCAATAAGCAATCGTTGTCTGAAAATTGAATCGAAAGAATCGCATATAGATATGATTTGGAATAGTAGGATGACTCCAACATAGTAACTCCACATAAATGTGTTTGGTGGTGAAAAAAGCTTATAGAAGATAAAAAGTAAGACAAAGAAGATGATAGACAACACAAAGTTTGATAAAAAAAGGCCTCGGTAGGGCTTCTCAACCTTTTTGGAAATTTGCGCAGCAACTAGCTGCCAAAAAACAAGTGTACCATATATAATGGCTCTTAGTAGGCCTGTGTACTCATCAGAGCCAGAATAGCTCCTGTATAAAGGCATTAACATCATTTCATACCAAATTGACCCAAATGCCGCAAAAAGAATCGTAAACCCCAAAAAAAAGAGTAAAATTCCTTGAGAGGAAACTGCAAACTGAAGACCTCCTATGAATCGGTCAATATATGTTCTCAATGTTCGGTGAGAGGTTCCAGCACCTTCTTCTCTGGTCATTAATAAAATAATGAATAGTAATGCAATTAACACCAGGTAAAGCTGAATTGTAAAAAGTGCTTTTCGTGAGAAGACCACTGCAATCACTCCCCCTACAATGAACAGCATTCCGCTAATTAATCCAGAGTTTGCTCGCATTTTCCCTATAAATTCGCCGTAAATCTTTCGATCATCATCCAGGGTCTCGATGGTGCTCCTATAGTTATTATCAAACCATGATTGTAACACTCCTGACTCTTGTGAACGGCCAATGGCTGTTAAAATCGTGAATGGGATAAGCTCAACGAAAGAATTACCTGTTAAGAGACACAAAATTGAGAGTGCATATGAGACATAAGCGAATGCTAGAACAATCTTATGTCCAATTGTGTCTCCTAGAGCACCTGTTGGATAATCTAGCAGCAATATGAGTCCAAATCGGATCGCTAATAGCAAACTTAGCTCCGCAAAGGATATAACCTCAAGTAAGAAGAGAACCAGAAATGTGGAGGCAATAACCGCCTGTGCAGTCTGAGTGGAGGATAATAAGAAATATTTAATCGCTAATGATTGACTTTTAGGAGTCATTTCTGCTATACTACTTCTTTTTCGAATCCAGTCTTTCATTAAAGGCCCCACATTCCAAATTTTTCTTGTAAAAAGGAAAAAAAGTCTAAAGATGATACTCCGTTACGTTTTGTCATTTTAGCGACCCCTACAACCTTTTTTAGAGCCAAATCATTTCCCGAGTTATAATAGTGCGGTAAAGTGACACCAGATATACAAATCCTCATAATATTTTCACCAGAGAATTATTACTTTTGATTTTCCTTGTTTAATTTTATTTTTAAGTGAATCAATCAGCTTAGTAGGATATTTAGATATAACAAGCAATTATATACTGTTAAGTTTTCCAATTACTTCTATTGAGAACAGTTCACGGCTAAATATATTAAAATTACTATTGAGGCGAATGGATTACATAATGATACAATGATATATAAAAACAGAAAATGATTGTCTCAAGCATTTAAATATAGCAAAAAGGTAATCTAATAAGTTCAAAGATCAAAAGGATGTAGAAACATCAGATGAAAGGGAGTCAACAGACAGAAAAATTACATTCTTTGAGTGCAAATATATTTTTTCCAGATCCTTCAAAAAAAAGTCTGATAGAGAGATAGATGAAGTAAAGATATTCTCAGAACACCATAATATACTATTAGCTAAATTATTACAGGTTCCTAAAGTAGATAAAGCTATTTTTCATTCTCGAAAGAATCTAACTACAGGATAGATTTGGAAATCCCTAATTATAAAATCATAACACAAACCTAAAAAGAAATATCCTTATGATACTCTGCCATTTGATTGAAATAATTATTCCAATAGATTGATAGCTATATATTTTCGAAATCCTTCAAATAGACTAGATGATGTTCTTTAATCTTCAGCCTGGTGTGAGTTCAGTTAAATAAGAGAATATTAAAAATCAATCATTTTCGTGTGGTTATAATTCAATGATAAACCAAAATAAAACAATTTCTTTTATTCAGCAAAGGGGAAATCAACTTGATTTGTTACGATTACGTCGAGCACTTGGTAAATCATTCAGAACGACCGAAGCTGAAGAAATTTTAGCTCACTATCAATTTCTAGACGGAAGTTGGGATTACAAAGGGCCAGATGAGGAAAAAAATCGAATAGGTTCATTAGGTGGAACAATACACTGCCTCCGTTGGTTACGTGAATTTGGTTTGACACAAAATGAGCAAATGATTCGTACCTTAGAGTTCCTCTCCTCTATTCAGAGTTCAGATGGTTC
>CAZALJ010000344.1:0-2779 GCA_964485715.1 uncultured archaeon | reverse complement strand
TATAAATAATCCTAACCACAGGAGACTGTATGTGCCTTGGAAATCAAAAAAACGGATGTAAAAACCTCCTCCTCGGGCGTCAAACAGAGTGTATGTAGTTGATTGGGATCCGATTGCTGAACCTACAACTGGTGCCCTAATAAATCCAGTAATGCCTGCAAAGGGTGCTAAAATTCCAAAACAGAAGTACAATGCTGTCATGAGAATTGTGAAACCATAATTTGCAAATCGTGGATTACTGATTGCAATAAGTCCTTTTTGATCTTCATATTTTTCTGGTAGAAAGCCCCAGCAGTCTGTGATGGTTGCAACACCAATTAATTCATTGTTTTCAACCACTGGAACTACTGATACATCTAAATCACGCATTCGGGTAAATGCTGTCGGTACTGGTGTATCTTTTGTTACTGGATCAATAGTATACATGATTTCAGTTACTTTAGCAGTTTCTGCAGATAATCCTTCAGCTACAAGTCCTGTAACGATGTCAAAATCTGCAATCACGCCTAAAACATTGTTATCATTATCGACAACGACTAAATCAGGGATACCAAGCTCTTTCATCTTCGAGGCTGCATCTTTGACCGATGAATCAGCAGTGATACTGTCGTATTCATCATCAATCGTTAAATCCCGAACAAAAAATTCCTTATTTTTCTCCAATTGTATGTAAAACCTCCAAAATAAGCTAGTTCATCTGAATTTAGTTACCCCGCAACCAATGTTATAAATCTTTTATTGACGGAACTACTATAACTAGAGAGGAAGAGGCAGTTTTTTCATATCTACAAATAAAATAGTTAAAAAACTGAGAAAAAGAAAGGTCTCCTATTCAAAAACAGATGGTTAAGACGATTATTATTTCGTGGATTGTTACTGTCCCAGTTGCTGCTTTTCTTGGAGGGGTTGTGTAGCTAGGTGTTGATTGGGTCTTTACAGTAGCAGGAATATGAGTTTTTTTCAATGAATTATTCTATTCTCCGTTATTAATCAAATGATTTAAGGACTGGATAATCTCCTCAACAGGGATATCACGGACGCGTATAGTCGTGACTCTACCCATAGACCGTCCGTTTTTATGACGGTTCTCTACTTCTTGTTGAATGAGGCCCAGTCTTCCTAGATCTTTTAAGTAAGCCCATATTTGGGTTTGACGTCTAGGCTTGACCTTTGCTTCCTCACAAATACTTACATAAGAATTTTTTACCTCTGGTGTTGTCACGAATGGTCGATTGCTCAGTAAAAGCCTGGCGATGCTCAACAAAAGTAACTTTTGATGTGTACTCAAATCCTCGACAACTGATTTTTCAATGGGAAGCACAGAAACAATTGCTTTGCGTACATGTTCAACGATGATTTGATCTTTCTTTTTTCGATCAGCAAGTTTCGCAGCTCGCCATAACAGTTCAATCGCAAATCGGGCATCACCATATTCTTCTGCTAGTCCAGCAATGACTTCAATTAGTTCATCATCATAACACTCTTCACGAAGTCCGCGCTCTGCACGGGAGTTCACAATATCGAATAGCTGATTACGTGTATAAGGAGGGAAATTGATGAAGTTTCTACCGAGAGAGGAGGCAGTAGAAGAGTCAAGATGATAGCGAAAATTCTTGTCACGAGTACAACATAAGAGGTTGAAACGAGATTCAGATTGGTTACCAGAAAAATTAGAAAAATGATCTTCTCGGATTTTTGGGTCTCCTTCCTCAATGCGTGACAAGGCGTAAAGAAACTCAGTTCGCTCATCAGGAATTAAGTAATCAATCTCATCTAATACAAGCAGAGCTACCAAATTCTGCTCATAAAGCAGCAGAGAAAACATTCTCAGCAGTTCGTCAACACTGAAACCTCGTAATGGAAAACCAGGAACTAGTTGTCGCAAGACAGTTGTTAAGATAAGGTGAGGGGATTTGGTTTTGCGACAATTCACATGGAAAAAACGAAAACTGGGATCTCCTGACTTGTGTTCAGCTCTTAGATAATTCGTAAGATCTGCTCCAAACGCTCTGGAAACTACAGTCTTGCCAGTGCCCACGGGGCCATATAAAACAACCTTACGTGAGGAAGCAGTAGGTTCTGTTATGATCGACCTGAAATAATTGACAAGGCTCTTCATCTCCTCCTCTCGATGCCAAAGATGGTTTGGAATATAAATGGATGCAAACACTTTTTCAGATTTGAACACCGATGTGTAATTTCCTAAAAGCTCAGAGAAATTTGTGTTTGCATTAGACATATAGTTCACATTTTTGTCGGATTTATTCCTTCACTTTTGTTTCATTACTTCACATGTTCTAGAAATACATTGGGATTCTTTAAACGTTAAGGAGACTAATTTCCAAATAATAGTGGATGTGATTCGTCTTGGCTTACATTCTTTTATTACCATTTTGCCCCTATTATATAATTCCTAAGAGGAGATGTGCGTGAAGTAAGAGGTCAGAATTTAATTATTCACAATCGGGTGTTAAAGTCCTTATGTTGGCAGGATCATGAATTAGGGACAATTTTCACTCTCACCGTGACTTAACATCGGGTAGGTTCCTTTACTACCTAGAAACAAGAGGGAGGGAGTGTTCATTGAAAATGAATTCCGAATTTAACTAATCGCGAAAAATGATCTAATTTTTCAGAAATCTTTTGAATCCATAGCATTTATTCTCGGAAGTTCGATAGTAAAGGTTGCTCCATGGCCAGGGCCTCTACTCTGAGCTGTTATCATTCCTCCATGCGCTTTGAGTATTTTCTGACATAAGTATAATCCAATCTCCGTTCC
>CAZALJ010000343.1:0-2779 GCA_964485715.1 uncultured archaeon | reverse complement strand
GATAAAATCCATTACAAAATGGAACTCCCTACGTTTAGAAAATATATTTCAATAAGTATAGGCTTATTTAAATAGAATTTCCGCAGGTCTATATTAAAAAACCTTTTTTTGGTAGGATATTGTATAATAAATTTTTCAATTCGTGACTATGTTTTCAATCGTCTCTCATGCCTTATAAATTCTTTAGATATTAAAAAATGCATTTTTTGAACGTGATTTTGCATCAGAATTTTAAAACTACTTATATTCTCCATATTCCTTTCTATATTAATCATTCTCTATCAACTTTGTTAACTTTTTAACCGCAATAAAACTAGGCCAAGAGAATATTACTTAAACAAGAATTGAGTCTGCTGATTTAATAACTCGCTACGCTAAAGATCCAGGAACCGCGATTTTCCCAGAGCATTTCTTTGATGAGAGAAAGCATCGGGAGACTGCTTTTATTCTAAACGACTTATATGCGTATATTGTCAGGATTTTGGAAGAATTTGAATAGGTTAAGGAGTGTCATATTAAGAGAGATATAATGAAAATTTATGATGTTAGTATAAAGAAAGGTGAGGAGTTTGAGAGAGCTTTGGTTTAATCGTTAAAAAATTCAGTTACCGTGTAAGGATACACGTATGGAATACTCATCAAAGTAGCTTTCTCCAAAATAGCTACAAAATCCCTCTCCGAAAATAAAAACGGCCAGCGTAAAGAGACCAGACCAAACGCTATATTCATTCTTCTTCTCCTCACTCCTTCTCAGGGGAATTTGTAAAGATTTCTACATCGAAACCAAAAACTTCCTGTGTCTTTGACCTAATAGTTAAGATTAAGAGGTCGTTGTTAGTTACAGAGATTGAGTAGAATAGCTACTAATTTGATTGTCAAGAACTAGTTTTAACAACAATAAAGAAAAACCAATTAAGGCAATAAGGTGAAAAAATCCCGTTATCATCTTTGATAGCATAAAGAGCATCAGATTGCCAAGCATTGATGGTTCATTTATTTCATTCGACCCAATAATGATTAAACTATCAACAACGGTCACAAAACCAAGAAGAATAGGTTCAAAGATGATCAATATAGATAAGAATTTTCCTCTCTCCGAAGAATGGACTGGGTTCCGATAATACAACAAATAAATTACTATTAATAACAAAAGAGAAGGCAAAATAGGCAGAATTTGGTCAATACTGGGGATTAAAGAGCCTTGGGAGGCAAGAATGTTCGATGGAGTATCAAACCAATAATGAGAAATATCATAGGAAACTCTGTTCAAAATTGCATATGAGATCAGATAGAGAAGGATAATTACAATCCAGAAGTCTACTCTATCAAAAAGTCTTATCCACTTTGGTATAAAAGGATTTCTAGGTTCAAATGAGTGTTGGCTCTTCCTCATTGATGAGGAGGAGAAATATTTCATAAGGAATAAAACGACTGCATAAATCACTGACCAGAATAAAAATACCGCAGATGTTGTAATCCGATAGTTGAAGAGGTCCATTTCTGATGGGAAAATACCTGTATTTTCATTAAAAAGAATTGTCACAAAATATCTAGAGAGAGGATCGGCATGATTTACAATGTTCAAATCAACTAAGTCTATTGTAGTCATCATAGTACAAACGATAAAATAAGCAAACACGAAGTAGAAAATAAGAGACAAACCAAAAACAATAGGTTGAAATGTGAAAGAATCATTTGGATCAATCTCTAATAAATTAATTATTAAAGTAACCGAGGCTAATGAAGTAAGGACAACAATAATAACCCCCAACCATTTGAAGAAAAAACCAGCTCGGGCTTTTAAAAATCCCTGTGATTGACTGGGAATTTTTGAAAGTGAGTCAGAGCTTAAAATAACCTCATCATTCTCAATCGCTTCTAAAAAAGAGTATATTTTTTCCCCTAGATGAGATAATTCATAATAGCCCTGTTCGTTTTTCGTAATCAAAATAGAAAGCTTGTCTAAATGAAACGATAATTTACTAGTTGATTCGATTGAAAGATTTTTCATCAGGTTAGAAAACGATTGAGGGTTTGTTTTCAAGGTCTTGATTATATTTGCTCTGATTGGATTACTGATAATATTTAACAATTTACTTGTTTCTTGAGTGCTCATTCAAATCTCAAATTAAACGTTCAACTTCAATTTTTATTTATTTTGACAATTTTTTCAAGTCAACTTGTATTGACCTAGGTCAGAATCTAGCGAAAAACTTTCAGCAAAATCCTTTCTTTAAAGCGGATCTCAAAAAAGCGCTTCTACTCTATCCTTGGTCTCTCAGTATTATCGCTTATTATTCTGAGGAAGCTTTAAAATACTCTGATTCAGAATTAAGCAATGATTCTCACCCAACATGCTTACTCTTCTGGCGTAACAGAACTGTCATTCAGAGGCAATTAAATATAATAGAAGAAGCATTGAAAAGCGTAGATCAAGTATTGAGAATAGATGCATCCAATGAAGAGGGGTTAGAGATGAGAACTGCATTACTTAAGAGTAGAGATCGGGAATCAAAATCCTAATTTTTTTTATTTTTAATTTTTCGAGATTTCGTCTAAATTGTTGAACACATCCTGTGAAGTCAAGGGGGAAAACTAAGAAATTTTAACGTGGGAAATCATCAAAGGCAATAAACACACCAGCAGCCGATACGGAACATGCCATATCTGTCGCTGAAGAAGGGCACGACAACCCTCAGGGAAGAAAGTGACAGCAGTCCAAGCTTTCACGTCACGATTGGCATGAAGAAGGGATTTCCGACCCCAATACACGTTGTAT
>CAZALJ010000342.1:0-2781 GCA_964485715.1 uncultured archaeon | reverse complement strand
ATCCCCAAAACTCGAATAAAGACCAAAAAAACGCGAAACTACTTATAATATCTTACAACACACATACTTAACACTATCTAACGACAGGATAATTTTAATTTTTACACAGTTAGCCCTGGTGATTCCTGATACCATCGCAGAAAATGTGTGTGTACGTTATTGTAAGTAAATGGGGGATTGATACAATAAAAAGCACAATCTCGTGTTAATCTGTTTTCTTGATGTTTTATTTTTCAATTATCTTAGTATGGGTTTTTTCGTAGATTTGGTAATCTGAGGCACTAAATAGAACAAAATGGACTTCTTTAATTTTAGTAGCTGGTAAATTCTCTATAACTGTTGATATTGCTATTCTTGACGCCTTTTCAATAGGAAACCTATACACCCCCGTCGAAATAGACGGAAAAGCAATCGTTTCAACTTTATATTCAGCTGCAAGAAGGAGTGAATTACGATAGCAATCTGTTAAAAGACTATCTTCATTCTGTTGGCCCCCTCGCCAAATAGGCCCAGGTGTATGAATCACCCACTTGGCAGCCATTTGACCAGCTGTGGTTATCCGTGCTTCTCCAGTGCCACACCCATTAGGAAATTTTTCTATGCACTCTTGTAGAATCACTGGCCCCGCAGCCCTATGAATTGCGCCATCAACGCCCCCACCTCCCCGAAGTGAAGTGTTTGCTGCATTCACAATAACATCAGTTTTTTCCTTTGTGATGTCCCCTTGGACTAAGCGAATAACTGTTGATCCAATCATTGTTTCCAATGTGGCCCTCTCTCGATAAACAAAGTAGGGTAATCTAGTTTAGTTATTCTACCAATCTTGCTCGTCGTGTTGCTTCATCAAATTTAACCATGCCCATATCTCGGAAGTGTTGAATAATTTGTTGAACTGTATAAGTAGCAATACCCGTCATTGTTGCTAGATCGTCAACAGTAGCTTGATCCATACTCATCAGTTGACTTAAGATTCTCCCAGACTCACTTTCACTTAAAAAAGTTTTAATTGCTTTTGATGTTTCTACAGATTTCCTGGTATCATCTGCCATGGTATCAATTTGTGTTTTAGCTCGTTCAAGTTCATAAGACTTAATTTCATTTTCTTCTTGAATACGTTTAAGCATTAGCTTTAACTCTTCAGCTTCTATTTTCCTCTTTTGCAATTCTTCAATTGTCTCATTCTTTTCTTTCATTTCTGTTTCTAGTTTCTCAAGTGTGGCAGTAGTTTTTTCTACTTCTTTGTCTTTCTTCCCTATTTCTTCTTGTAAGGAACCAATACGCTGTTGACTTAAAATTTCCTTATCAATGGCTAGTTTTTCTTTTTCCCTTAATTGATTAACTAATTCTTCATATTTTTGGGTCATTATTTGCTCTTTTTCAACCGCGATATTTCTACCTTGACGTAGTTCTTCTAAGACATTCACATATTTTTCACGAAACTCATCAATTTGTTCATTAACCGCAAACGACCAATTGCTGGAGTTTTGATCAAGTTTTTCAAGCCGTGTGCTTAAGTCTAGGATTTGATTGTTTAATTCTAGTCCCAAAGCCTCCAACGAACCTCGAACCTCATCAAGCGTGGTCTTAAACTCCTTAGAAGCCTGAGTTCGAATTTCTATACTTCTATTTTCCAAAGTTTGAGACAATTCACTTTGACGAACAGCCGATCCTTCCACCTGGCTTTCAATAGCTGCAATTCTTTCGCCTAATTGTGTTTCAATTTTATTGATTACTTTAGTTAGCTCTTCTCGTAACAGCTCTATTTCTGAGGGTTTTCTCTTTCTAAACATACAAAGCACTCCACTTCAGGACTAATATTATACTAATTATAAGGTTTCATATGCTTTCAATAGTTTTTAACGATTATAACAACATTTGCAGAGGTTTTTGATGATCTTGAGTTCTGAAGATAAAATACTTTCGATTTCGGTTCTCCTAGAAAAATCAGGAGTTTTTCCAAAAACTGTTATTGACAAATTTTAAGTCCCAACTAGACAAAACGAAATAATTTTTGAACCTGGGAAGAGAGAAGTATTTAATTAGTTCGTATTGAGCCCTTGAGTATCGTAAAGACACATCGAAATTACTGTAAATGTGATTAATATGACGTTAACAGATGTTATCAATCGGATTGAAGAGAATTTTTCAAAGAAACATCTACCTGAAATACAAGAATTCCTTCGTCAACCTTCCATCTCCGCTACTGGTGAAGGGATTCAAGAAATTACGGAAATATTGGTTAAAAAGATTAAATTGCTCGGTGGTGAAGATGTTCATCTAGCTCAAACAATGGGGGAAGAATTTGGACACCCACAAGTTTATGGTGAAGTTTGGTCAGATGAGAATAAACCAACAATCCTTTTTTACAGCATGTATGACGTTCAACCAGTATATCCAGAGAAATGGATTCTTGATGACAAGAAAATTGTCCCTTTTGGAGCAGAAATTCATGAATTCGAATGGTTTCCTGGTTTTTCAGGTAAATGCTTGTTGAATCGTGGTGTTACAAACCAAAAAGGACCTACGATGGCTGCTTTTAACGTTTTTGAAGAATTGTTGAGAGAAGAGGGGGAATTGCCAGTTAATATCATTTTTGCGATCGAGGGAGAAGAAGAATTAGGTTCACCCCATATGCACACTTTTATAACCAAATATGCCGAAAAGCTCAAACAAAACACCGCAGTTTACTTTCCAATGTTCTTTGAGACACATGATGGTTCGATACGATTCTTCCTTGGCGTTAGAGGAGTTTTTGATGCAAAGATTTGGTGTAGGGGGGGA
>CAZALJ010000341.1:0-2809 GCA_964485715.1 uncultured archaeon | reverse complement strand
TTGAGGTGTTGTTCCCACCAATTATTGAGCAACTTTCGTAGCTCCTGATAGCGAGTTATGTGTTTTGAACTTAATAAGAATGCTTTTGCTTTCTTCAATGAACCACTTACATTTTCTGAAAATAAGAAAAGAGGAGTATTATGTCGTGAGTGGATAAAACAAATAGAGGTTCTAACACGATGAAGATATTTGTGTGATGCTCTAAAAATACCTCCTTGAGTTTCTTGGTCAAAATAGGAGAGAAATAAACCTATTTCTGCCGCTCCATGTGTTCCAAACAGGCGTCTAACTTCAGATGATACGATGTACCAAGCATCCTTCTCTTGAAGCTGATTAGGACTAATAAATCGAATATTAACGTACCGTACTCGTTCGTCCAATGATTCATTCCTCCTCTAGTTGTGATGGATATGAAACTTTGAACACTCCAGGAGCAATGTAGTCCGGGCTAATTTTAATGAGATTTTGTTTTAATAACCGATGCGGAATTGTACTTAAAGAATCAAGTGATAATGTAGAACTCGACAATAAAATTTGTCCTAATGATGCTAATTCCCGTGGAGAGCGCATTTGATCGACCCGACTACTTCCTGAGGTAAATAGAATCGGAACATTCTTATGAATAGCAATTTTTAGTGCAGAACGAATTTGTCTTAAAGCAGAAATTTGTTGGCGCTCAGGAAGGGAGTATAATTCAGAAAGAGGGATTTCTAAGTGCTTACGAAATTTGACCATTAGCTTTGCAATGGATCGGGTCATCAGTTTTCCAGTCTGAAGAACAGGAAATTTCAAGATATCAACACGATTGTCTTGTGCTGACCATGCAGCGAGTTCAGGGATCAAACATGTTACCGCGATGATTGGGATTTTTCGTCTTCGTTGGCGAAGTATTGATACCATTTTTCCTTTAGATTCATTATATAATCCAATATCTAATCGCTCATACATTCGTATCAGAGCGGTAAAAGGAGATTGAGTGATCAATTTTCTTTCTTTTTTTGTTGGATTGCTTATCCAAATTTCTGAGAAACCTAACTGGTTAGCAGTGTGAAGACATGCTGGTAATTGTGATTCAGGTCTAAGACTAAGTGAATCAACGAACTTACGAGGCATTTTCTCCACTTTAAGAGCTTTTTTGGCAGATCTTATTACTTTGACTTTTTAAAATATTTAGTAAAATAGTGTATCTTGAATATCAAACAGAAGAAATAACCTTACTTAAAAAAAGACATAGAATATTCAGCGGTCGTAGGAAGGCCTAATATGCTCGGTTCCTTTTCCTCGACGACGTAATCCTCGACTTTTCTGACCTGCTGAAGTTTTTCCCCGAGTAACACGACCACGACTACTTTTATCGCAAATCCAGTTGATTTTTGGATCAGACATGATTTCAGGGGTGTGAGGATCAATTAAAATCACTTCAAACCACCGATGAAGACCATCTTCTAATACAGGGTAACTATTAAGCACCTCAAGATTTGGGAAACGACGCCAGCAGCGTTCTTCAGCAATCCATTGTCTGGATTTCTTGGGAGTAATACGTCTAATACCCATTCTTTTTGAGCGTCTACCACTTCTTGGCCTTGATTTTCGGCGCCCTCCACGAGGAACACGGACCCTTGCTATGATGTACCCTTTTTTACGTCGAAAGCCAAGGGTTCGAGCCCTGTCAATTCTTGTCGGATTTTCAATTCGTATAACAGCTGGTTCCCGCCTCCATTGGATTAATCGAGATATCCTCAATTTTCGAAAATGATCTTGATTTCTCTCTTTCCAGAATTTAGATACGTATTTATAAGCACTCATCGATATTACCTCCTATAGGTTCTGCGGATATGAGTTTCCAACTCACTCAGCAACATTCCAACGCGGAGATACTTAGGAAAGACGCTTTTTTTGAAAGTTTTAAATGCTTACTTAAACAGTTAAACGAAACCCCTTTCACTGAAAATCGATTCGCCATTACAAAAGACTGAAATGAATTATCGGATTGAGGAAGTAATTATAATGAAAATCTTAATAGTTGATCCTATTGCAGCCTCGGCAATCAAATTTCTACGTAAAGATTTCGAAGTAGTCGAACAACATTTTTCTCCAAGTGAATTATTGAATGAAATAAGTAATTATGATGCTATTGTTATACGTAGTGCAACAAAGGTCACTAGAGAAGTTATTGAAAAAGCTGACCACTTAAAAGTAATTGGAAGAGCTGGGGTTGGAGTAGATAACATTGATGTGGAAGCAGCCACAGAAAAAGGGATTTATGTTGTAAATTCTCCTAGAGCCTCTACGATTTCTGTTGCAGAAATTGCAATAGCCTATATGCTTGCACTCAGTCGAAATTTGGTACAAGCTACAAATGAGACTAAGCTTGGTAAATGGCCAAAAAAACAATTAGTAGGTACAGAGTTATTTAGGAAAACACTAGGATTTATAGGATGTGGTCGAATTGGTGCCGAAGTAGCAAAACGCGCAAAAATCTTCGGTATGAAATGTATAGTATATGACCCATATCTTCCTCCTGAAGTTCCAGTGAAAATAGGAGTGGAGATGACTGATAATCTCGATAATTTGTTTAGAATATCTGATTTTATCACTATTCATGCCTGGTTAACGGATGAAACTCGTGGAATGATAAGCAAAAACGAACTAGAGATCATGAAACCAACAGCTTTTCTGGTGAATTGTGCAAGGGGAGGTATTATTGATGAAGATGCTCTCTATGATGCACTGAAAGGAGGGAAAATCGCAGGATCTGCCCTTGATGTGTTTGCAGTCGAACCTGCGAGAGAAAATAAATTATTTGAGC
>CAZALJ010000340.1:0-2839 GCA_964485715.1 uncultured archaeon | reverse complement strand
ACTAAAAAATATTAAATTAAATCTTACAAACAGTAAAAACCTGATAATATAGAAGCTGGAATTCAAGCAATGAAGGAATTAAACCTAGATGATTCGGAAGATAAATTAATTTTGAAGAAACAGCTCCAGAAAATTTCTCAAGAGAAGAAAACTCTTAAAGCGATCCTAAAATACTATGATAAGCTTGGAACTCTTGATCCAAAAACAGGGGTCTCTTTACTTGATTTTAAAACTTATCTTGCTGAACATGGGTTTTCTCAATTACGTAGTGATTTTCTGAAAGATATTGAATCTAAAGTGCAAGCACGTTTAGATGAGCTTGATAGAGCTGTAAGAACTAAATCTGACAAGATAAAACGTCAAGAGGAATTAGAAACACAAAAATATTTAGAAGAACGTATTAAAACTCGTCAGGAATCTGAAAGAATACAAGTTCCAATTGAGACGGAACTAGGCAGCTTAAAACAGATATTCTTCATTCCATCATGGCGTAAATTGATAGAGAAAATGGAATTTAAAGGATTCTACTTAAATCAGCCTGTTTATGAAATCATACATGATAATGTCATATTATTACCTGATTTTGCAGTCACAGGATTAGAAGATACACGGGGGGAGCCATTTATCTTTCTCAATGGAGCAGGTATCTATTATATACAGTTTCGATTGAGTCCAGGAGAAATAATCGATGCCTACCGCGAAATTACTGGTATTGTATTACCAATGGATATTTATGAGAAAGGTCAAGACATTTCTGGGTCAATTATCAATACTCAAGACCTTTTAATGACTGAATATATGATTGTTATTCCTTTTTCATTATTCGAATTAGAGCAAACAAAACAAATGTATCTTCGAGGAGTAGTGGCACGAAGTATTTATCACCCGTACAAAGAGTGTTTTGAAAAATTATTAGAAGTCTGTCACGATCCTGATAGCTTAAGCATAGAAGAGGGATTAAAAGTTTTATCAGGAGGTTTAAACAGAGAAATTCCTCTCTATACTAATGAAATCTTGACTGAAAAGAGTTTAGAAGATTTTTCCAAATTGATAGCAGGAATTAAAAATATTCAACCTAAACTCGAAAAAATTATTTCTGACCTACAAATTCAAGGTTTAAAGAAACCAATCTTCAAAAAAATCCACCAAATAAAGAAAGATTTCGTAGATATTGGATTTCCACGGCTTTTAGATTGGATGCCATAATTATGGAATTAAAATAATCTGGAATACTTTATTTATAGAGATCCCAGTTAAAATCTATTTTATGGAGGAAAGCTTGAAACTCGAGATCTCTACCTTCTGGATCTTTGGCAAAAAACTGGTAGATCTTGTATTTATCATTTTTTTGGGGTTCTGTAACTGAAAATTCTTTGATTTTAGCATATATCTCGTCTACTTCCGTCATAGTGCGATAGAAGAATGTTAATAACCATCCTGTCCCTATATCCCCTTCTCTCTGACAAAAACCCAATAAAAAATTATCATGTTTGAAGATTACACAATCTTCCTGATCAATCCAAACAGTTACGCCAATGATATCTGTGTAGAATTCTCTTGTCCTCTCTAAATTCTTAGTTTTAAGGAACGCAATTCCTGCCATTCTTCATTCACATCTTTTTGGGTTTTATTTGAATAGGATTATTTTAGTCTTATCCCTGATTGGTCATAAGCCTATTCTCCTAGGAATTAAACTGGTATAATGGAACTCAATAACAATAATTATCTAGTGAACAGATTTCTGAAAGATTTTATTTTGATCCTAGTGGTGAGAATAGTTTTAAGGGACGAAAAGATAGAGGTTAGGAGGCTATTATCAAAGAGGTTTTGTTTAAGTGAGTGAAGATTCTATCAGCTTCTTACATCTAAGTGACACCCATTTTGGTGCCCATTATGCACTAAAACCGAAAAATCTACAGCGGAGGGCTTATGGTGAGTTGTTTTTCCAAAAAGCAGAAGAAGTCATCAATAAGGCAATCTCAGAGCATCACGTAGATTTCATTATCCATTCAGGGGATTTTTTCAACCGCAGTAAACCTTCACCAGAAGTTGTTGATCGAGGAGTAAAACCCTTTCAACTTGCAGCTAAGAAAGGAATTCCTATCTATGTAATACCAGGGAATCATGAACGGAGTAAGCTTCCTCTTGGTCTTCTTCCTTTTTCTGATGATAATATCAACTTGTTTAGTAAGCCCTGTTCTTATGTTTTTGAAAAAAATGGAACAACCATTAAATTAACAGGCTTCCCATATATTAGACACGATGCTAGGGGAAAATTCTTACACATTCTAAAGAAAGCATGGCATAATACTGTAGAAAAGAATATCAGGAAACCAGATTATTCTATCTTGGTAATCCATCAACTAATCGAGGGATCCCGTATAGAAAATTATACCTTCCGTAGGGGTCATAATGTCATCTTATCTCACCAAATTCCTCAGAAGTTCGATTATGTAGCTTGTGGACATGTTCATCGTTTCCAATTCCTCTATAATACAAAGAATTCCACTTTTCGTTCAACAAATAAGTGCCACATAGTAGAACAAGACTTTATGAAAAAGAATTGGCAATTTAAAGATAATCAAAGTGTTTTCTCAACGCGATATCAAAATCCAATTATTGTTTATTCTGGATCTCTCGATCGTGTGTCCATTGCTGAGAGAAATGAACCAAAAGGGTATATCATTGGTGAACTACAGTTATCAGAAACAGATTACGGAATTGAAGTTGTAAAGTACCATTTTCATGAATTATCTGCCATAAAAATGATCTCTAGCGTTTGGGATCTTTCTAGGGCACCTATAGATGATTATGTTAACCAAGCTCTTGAGAAATTATA
>CAZALJ010000339.1:0-2850 GCA_964485715.1 uncultured archaeon | reverse complement strand
TCGCAAGTTCCCTATCAGGATAGTCTTTGAAGAGATTATCAACAACTGGAGGTAAATCACCTATGAGATGAATTTTTATTAAATAATCCGGATCAGTCAAATAACAATCTCCTCACGTTTTTATCTTGCTTGCCTGAGGAAGAATTGACTAATTTCTTTAATTAATAATGAGTATTAAAACATCAACGCAATTTAATTACCTTTCTAGATAAAATGTTCGTATTAAGGTATCAGAGGTCATAGAACGTTGTTAGAAAAGTACCAAGGATTTGACTGAACACTAGTTTGAACTAATGTAATTCTTGTCCTTTTTTGCTTTTTAGACTCAATTATTACCCTTTCGAAACTATCAGCGCTGTATTTATATAACGTAATACAACTTTTTAATTGAAAATGGCACCTCAAATAAAGAAATCAGAAGAAGAATGGAAAAAGATTCTTTCGCTAGAACAATTTCGGATTCTGAGACAGAAAGGTACTGAACGAGCATTTACAGGTAAATACTGGAATCATTTTAAAAAAGGCTACTTTAAATGTGCTGCATGTGGTGCAATTCTGTTTATTTCAGATAATAAATTTGAATCGGATTGTGGATGGCCTAGCTTTTCAAAACCAGAAGAAGAGAGTATTGATACTCAACTAGATACGAGTCATAGTATGACTCGAGAAGAAGTCCTTTGCAAACAGTGCGGCGGACATTTAGGACATGTATTTAAGGATGGTCCTCGTGAACTAGGAGGATTAAGATACTGTATTAACTCTATCTCCCTTGAATTTGAAAAAAATGTGAGTTTCCAAAATAAATGATAAATTGTTCAAAATAATGATAAATTTTCCAAAAATAAATAAAATTTGTAAATTAAGGCAGTAGATACTGATAATGATCTTGAGGTATTTTTTGAAGTCAAAACACCCCATCTCCTAGATTTAAATAACAAGTTTACTTATCTTGAACATGAAATAAAGCAGAGAATAATGTGTATAAAAATTCAAATTACCTTCCTTGTTGATGGACATTTAGGTAAAAAAGAGTCACTAAATATAATAAAACTTCAACTAAACCCTATAAATCTTTTGGGTTACACATAAAGATGAAAGAATTTATTGAAGCTTGTCCTGAAGTATTTTCATAAATTGTCTAGGTTACTAAACCTAGAGCAATTTTCAGTAATTTAATCGCTTAATTATTTTCAAAATCACTTTCGTCTAGTAATTATGCCATCTTCCAGAAGAATTTGCTTTTGAGCATAATTTGCAATGTTTTCTTCGTGTGTAATCACAATGATGGTTGTCTTTGTTTCTTCATGGAATTTTTTTAGCAGATCCATTACCTGTTTCCCAGTTACAGAGTCTAAATCCCCTGTTGGCTCATCTGCAAATATCACAGCGGGTTGGTTGGTTAATGCTCGTGCAATAGCTACTCGTTGCATTTGTCCCCCTGATAGTTGTGCTGGATATTGTAGAGCTTGTTCATTGATTCCCACGCTTAACAAAAGATCTTCAATACGATCTTTTAATTCTTTACTTAATCCAGCTAAGTCTGCAGGTAATGCTACATTCTCACGGGTATTATAATGAGGTAATAAGGCATAACTTTGAAAGATGAAACCCATTTCTAATAATCGCACTCTTGATTTTTCGCTATCTTTCATCTTATGGAGATTCTTTCCTCGAAATATGACGGTTCCATGATCGGGTGTATCTAAACTTGCCATACAGTTCAATAGGGTTGTTTTACCTGCCCCCGAATTCCCTATTATCGCTACAAACTCCCCCTCTTTGATATCTAACGAAACTCCTCTGATGGCATAAACTGTTGTTCGTCCTAACTTGTAATTCTTGAATAATCCTCGGACAGCTAATATTGTATCCTTCTCTACTGTGATCACTTCATCTTTTTGGGTTTTGAACAATTGTGTGTTAAAACTATAATGAGGAATATCAGTTCCAAAATAATCGAGCCACTTTTTGAGTAACTCTGCTTCAACAAACAACTCTACACTGAGCTCTGCTATAGGTTTCAGTGCCATTTTAAACTCCTCCGTATCTAATATTTCAATTCCATTAATTCTCTCATCCATATAATCACGTAGACAAATTTGGCACTGCTGAATTTTATCTGAAACTTCATGTAATATTGATTTTCCTACTCCAATTTCATCACTAAATCGTGTTAACTCTGCATTGAGATCAAGAAAATCACTCTTGAGATTGTATTGAGAGATTAGTGTTTTTGGGATTTCAAATAAATTGAAAATTCGGTAGATTAGCTGTTCCAACTCACTTAGTGCACTCATCTTTGCAACTAATATCCGAAAGAATAGCTCAGCTTTCTTTTGTAGCTTCTGATTACTAGTTTTATAGTGTTCTTTACCTAGGACTAACTGTGATAGTTTCTCAAGTACAGTCTCCATCTTGTTAAGTCTATCCATTGTTGGTTTCAAGAAGACTACAATGAAATTTAAAATAATAAGTTCATCTACTAGCTCGCCTACCCTCATTTTCATAAAAGTGTCCGTTGTACTTCCTGTAAACAATGGAAAGTCAAATCCTGATAGAAAGAAACGATATTGCTCATCGTCAAATTCCCACAGAGTAATAAATGTCCTGTTTGACAATTCACAGAGAGAGGTTGGCAAATCACGATTGATCTGTATTGAACGCGATTTGAACTCTTTCGTAAGAGAAGTATCAATCTCTTTAAGAAAATCTAAGACAATTTGTGACGTCTCCCGTAATTCTTGATTATTCTGCAGTAATTTTCGGAGTCTGGACTCATTATTTTTGTAGTATTTTCGAAATCGGTTATAGACCCGACCTTTCTCAACATTCTCAATAAATCCATCAGAG
>CAZALJ010000338.1:0-2857 GCA_964485715.1 uncultured archaeon | reverse complement strand
ACTCTTGACAATTCACATTTCCATTAATTTTATAGGAACCATTAAGCTCAGCATTAATGCATTGAATTTCACCAGCTACTTTTAACGAACCACTTGTTAAAACTTGCCCTCCTTTTACATCACCTTCAATTTTACTTGCCCCAGAGATTGCCAGTTTTTCATGCGCAATCAAATTGCCATCGATCTTACATGATCCAGAGCTAGTAAAGAAACTAGTTTCAATCGGACCATCAGCTTTAATTGAACCTGAAGCTTTTAATGTGTGCGTCTCCAGATTACCAGGAAGGGAGGCAGAGCCACTAATCTTAATTTCATCCTCAGATATTTTTCCAGAGCCAGAAATAGAAATTGACCCTCCTCTCCAACCATCAATTCGACCTGATCCAGAAATTTTGATATGTGAGTCAGTTACCTTCCCTGAGCCAGAAATACTGATATACGACAGATTTTTTAGAAAGCCTTTCTCTTTAACAAGACTAATCTCCTCGTTTAATTTTGCTTCATACTTTGCTTTCAAATTGTTATATTCTTCTTGTGAAATTTCCTCATTCTTAAGACGAATGTCTAGTGCTCTTATCAAGAGCTTTAGATCTTTAATTTCTCGGTTAGACATTGTGATCACTTTTTAACAGGATTTCTGAACTTTTAAAAGATATTTTAACAATAATCGTGTTCTGGATGACATAGATCTGCAGCTAGTTAAATAGAATCCTAAAAGTCTTGGTTTAAGAACTAAACCAATGAGTTAATAATTATAACCAGGGAGTTTAACTACTATTTTATAATAAACCCCAAGTTTCTATACGAATTAACTCAACATACAAACTATTTTTTACTTCAAGATTTGTACTTTTTAGAATTAAAAATAATCTATTCGGGATATTTAGTAAATACTCCATCACCAGTGATCTTAAAAAAAATGCAGTCTGATTATAAAAAGAAGGGTAATAATCCTACTAGACGAGTATTACAGAGAGTATTGCCATGCAAAATGGACTTGAACTACACACAGAAGATATTCTTAAGCTTCTCGCTGATTCTACTAGACGAAAGATTCTCGATCTGATCAGTACTAACCCATTAAACCCACAAGAACTCGCAACCATATTAAATATTTCAAGACCAGCAGTAGAAAAACACCTAAAACTCCTATTGTCAAACTACATTTGTGAACGGACTGTGGAACCTTTTCCAACGCCACACTACGTTTATTATGTTTCCAACCCTGGGTTAGAGTTGATTAATGCCATCACTTCAGCAGCAATCATGTTCTTTCAATCCATGGACGGAATTGTGGCTGCCGAGATCGAACAACTTGAACGAGACTTTGTGTTGGAACGAATTAACAGAGCAGAATATGACACAAGAAAACCGTTTTTATCAAAAAGGCAAAAAGAACTAGAAGCGCTTCAACTCACACGTATCTGGGTTGAGGAAGCAAAAAAAGTAATTGATGAATACAGGGAAGAGAAAGAATAAGTAAATTTAATCTTTCATTAATGCACGTGAAGCATTTTGATGAGGCTTCTTACAGAACGAGATATTTCGGTTCGAAAAATTCGAAAACAAACGCGTTGAAGTTCTGTATGGGGAGGATTTGATGGGGATCGTATCTCTAAAATATCTAGATATCTTCTATAAACTTTTAAGCCGGCAACATTGACATCTTGAGGGTACTCTAATGCAAATCGCCCCTCATCAAGTCGTACATTCACAGTTCCTAAATACATTTTTGCTGAGCTCGACAACGCGTCAGAAATCATTAAGATCAATTCTCCCGCATCAGGAAGCCTCGGGAGGGTTGCTTTGAGCCTTGCTGCTGGATCTCTCCCACCCAAGATTGGATGATAATTAGAATCAAGAGGAATAAAAATTTTCTCTTGTATAATACCCCCTTTAGCACGATGTCCGTTTATCTCAATAGAGATATCTTCTTGAGTCACCTGAATTAATGATCGTTCAATATCTGTCAACGCATGAGTTCGTTCTGCAGGGAACGGGTACAGAAAATCAGCTTCTTTTAGGAGAATCTCAGTAATCCATAATTTTTCTTTATAGATTATTGCCAAATTCATAGTTGCTGGATCCTGAAGTAACAACAATTCAGGACTCTTCATTGCGCTTATTGCTGCAATACTTGTAGTTCTCAATCCCCCTACTTTATCGATGAGAGTATGAAGGATGGCGGGGACTATTATTTTATCTTGGTATTGAAAATTTTTCACGTCATCGTTGATAACAAGAGGATCTTCTTCGGGAACGTTATAAGCATGATGAATCCAGACATCTCCCTTTACAGCAAATCTTTTTTGGATATTTTCTAATAATGATTGTCGACCTGGAAAAGAAAGATCCTCGCGATCTTCGAGGAGTTTTTTTCGAAGATTTGAATCAGGTATTTTTTCCTCCATTGCAGGTAAATCCCAGTTTTATTGGTTAAAAAGCTTACGAAAAAACCACTAAACCATTAAGCTAGTGACTTCTTTAGATTATTAATGTAAATTTTTTTTAATTAAGACTTAATCTATGACATATTTTACTTCATATTCTTGCAATAATGAATTTCGTGGTGAGAAAGGCAATTTGAATAATTTCTACTCTTCAACAACATTATATCTTAAAATTTGATGACCTGTGTTGGCACAAATCGAGCCACTCTTTTCCCTAATCCAAGGCGCTCTACTAAAGGTAAGATTTCGGTTGGATCACGATATCCATATTCTAGTGCTTCGATATTTTGAATTAGCATTTGACTTTCCATCGGAGCGTCAAGTAACTCGAAATAGTTGACTCCATCGAATACTACAGATCTCACTGTGTAAAATGGGTACATTAATTTATACCCGCCTCCATGGGG
>CAZALJ010000337.1:0-2858 GCA_964485715.1 uncultured archaeon | reverse complement strand
TTATATTGGTTGAAATTTCCAGCTTAAATGTTCCGTGGATTTAAATTTTAAATTTGCTTAATAGCTGACGATCAAAACACTTTCCACTCTTTTAATTGTCTAAGGGATACGTTTGATCCACACATAATAACACAGATTTTTTTAGTATCTGACAAATCAAATTTATTTTCTAGTAGCGCTGCGATAGAGCAAGAAGTGGCTGGTTCTACTAGAATTTTCTCGCTTTCCAACATTAACAGTAAGGCATCTAGGGCTTCCTTGTCGGTGACTGTTTGCATGTCATTTACTACTGCCTTAATTCTTGCTAATGTACTTTCAGAAGTTTGTTTTGCTCCAAGGGTATCAGCAATGCTTGTTATGGCTGGAAGCGTTACTGGGTATCCCTTTCGAAAGCTTTGTGTTACAGCATCACATCCTTCTGTTTCTACTCCCCAAATTTTTATTTCGGGCTTCATCTGTCTTGCCACAACTCCCAATCCACTGATTAAACCACCTCCTCCGACAGATGCAATAATAGCATCTAGATAAGGATTTTGATCAAGGAGTTCTAGTGCAATAGTCCCTTGTCCTCTAACTACTGCAAGATCATCGAACGGATGAACAAAAGTTAATCCTTCATCTTGAGCATATTCTTGAGCTCTAATATTAGCCTCATCCCAGGCCTCCCCGTGTAAGATCGTTTTTCCTCCCCACTGCTTGATTTTTTTAACTTTCTCTTTCGCAGTCTTCAGAGGAAGGAAAACTACTACAGGAGTATTAAGTTCCTTTCCCGCATAACAAACACCCAAACCATGGTTTCCGCCAGAAGCAGTCACTAAACCATGGGATAACTCTTCCTTATCCAATGACAGAGCTTTCGAACATGCACCTCGGACTTTGAAAGATCGTGTTGGCTGTAAAAATTCTAATTTCAGATAAACTTCTTTCCCAATTAGTTTTTCGAGATAATAAGATCTGATGATTGGTGTTTTATTGACATAAGGTCGAATTTGGGAAAGAGTTTCTTTAACTTCTAAAAAGGTCAAATTTTTGAAAATACTGGACAAATCCAATACCTCTTTAGCTTAACTTGAATTATTTAAATGTTTAGAAGCTAACAGAGCAGCACCTAATGCTCCGATCATTTGAGGGTTTGATGGAACTTCTATGGGCGTGTTCAGTTGATGTTCAAGCATCTTTTTTACACCAGGGTTTAAAGCAACCCCTCCTGTTAGGGCTACGTGGGGAATTACTCCAACACGAGCAGTCAGAGCAGCAATTTTATTTGCAATAGTCTTATGAATGCCAGCAATGATATCTAATCTGTTTGCTCCTTGGTTTAAACGTGATATAACTTCTGATTCTGCGAATACAGTGCATGTACTAGAGATAGAAGCTGGATTTGTTGATATAAGAGCCTGATTGCCAAATTCTTGTAGCTCTAACTCTAGAGTACTTGCCATCACTTCTAAAAAACGCCCTGTCCCAGCACTACATTTATCATTCATCTCGAAATCTTGAGTTTGTCCATGTTCATTTATTTGAATAACCTTAGAATCTTGTCCCCCAATATCAATAATGGTTCGAATATCAGGATTGACAAAAAAAGCCCCTGTGGCATGACATGTAATCTCAGTTATACGTTCATTAGCTGACTTAACTAATTTCCTTCCATAGCCAGTAGAGATTGTATATACAAACTCTTTTGTACCTACGGCCTCTTTGGCACCATTTACTAGATCTTTCGCTATTCCTATAGGATTGTAACCCACACGTTTTATAAATGAATACTTTTGTTGAACTTTGGTGTCAAATTCACTTGAAACAGCAAGAACAATAATTTTTGCTGTTAACGAACCAATGTCTATGCCGGAAACAAGGTCCATGTTACTTACCCAATATTAATCAATATTAACAATATCTACATTTATTATCTGTAGACATATGATTTTTACAATACCATCTGTTACATGAGTTACATTGTGCAAAAAGTGAATAAAAATCCTCTTTATCAATACCTTGTTCAACTCTGACTTGTCTGAGCATATTGATCGCATCGTCCCTTTGCACATTAGTGATTAATAGTTTATCCAAGTTTTCAAGGAACGAATAATTTTCCAAATCAATGTTAACTTCTTTTTCTGTTTCCTCGGTTAAATTAATAAGTTTTTTAATACGATTTTCAATAGAATTCCTTATTCTAGTGACAAAAGAGGGCGGTTTTTCAGGAAAATCTTCCTGAATCCCGAGAAGAATCGCAAAAACACCTAATTTTACCCATGTCGATGGGTCGTCTCGAATTTGAACGGTTTTTTTACAGTTATTAGCAGGGCATGTAAAACTAATGACGACTTTTTTCCTCTTCTTAGATCTATTAAACTTAGCTGGAGGAGGAAGTAACCGAAAAAGTAAGCGATAAGAGTTTAGAAGATCTTCATGAAACCTTGTTACTTTTCCAACGATTGTTAATCTCTGTTCTGATATTTTTTCATTCAGATTAGCATATCGTCGCTCGAGCTCATTTCGAAGAACATCATCTGGATCTGTTTCTGAAAGCTGTTTCTTTACGAGTCCCAATGTTTTAACAGAACCTTCTAACTGAGCTCCCACAATTCGTAAATCATTAGCTAACAAGAATAGAGGGTCAGTATCGGACAAAGTTATCATAATCTGGAATTCACCAAGAGCTTCGGTGATAACTTCTTGAGTAACTGCTTTTGGTAGGTGGGTTTCTGGGATTTGGGAAAGGTAATCGTTTAAAGGAATGATGAGATCGTTAATCTGCTTTTGAACCATGTCCATAGCATTTTTTTCATCTTCATCAATGTCAGAAATAAGATCAAGAACTAAGATTTCACTCCCTGTTTTTCTTTCTGTTC
>CAZALJ010000336.1:0-2878 GCA_964485715.1 uncultured archaeon | reverse complement strand
ATTATCAATTTGACTGCTTCTATTGATAATATTTTGTAACTAAAAGCAGGCTTGAAACCAGTCTGGAATATTCTGATAACCATTAGATTTAACTAATTTTCTAAGCAATTTCATGGTTCCTGATCCATATTGAATGGCTTTTTTTGATTGTGTAGTTATAGTCTTGGATAAGCCCAATTTTTTCGCCATTTTACGCAGTAATGCTTTTCGAATAACTTCTCCTTGGGGTGTACGAACGAGATGACTTGTTATGGGATAAGATTGGGCATGACTCACGATTAGAGAATCCAAAAATGGATAAATAGGATTTAATTTAAAATACTGAGCTATTCTACTTTCCATTACTATTTGGTCGTCTAATAATGTCTGCAAATCATCGATCATTGTCTCTTTGGTAGTTTTTTGACCCTGTTCCATATAAAGTTGAACATATTTCTTATATCCTCCAAAAAGCTCGTCAGCTCCTTGTCCAAGAAAAACAGTCTTGACTTGAAATTCATTAGCTAATGTCTGCATTCCCAAAAATAATGGAATTGCAATTGTAAGAGCAACAGGATTATGAATAATATTCATTTGTTTTAGACTCTGTAATGATTCCAGTAAAAGCTCCATTGTCAGAAAATGTTTGTGTAACTTAATTTCTAGCTCTATGGCTCCTTTAGTTGCATTATCTAGATCATAACTGTGTGGTAATCCAACACAAACAACAGCAATAGAAGATGGCGGAAATAATGACGTCATAATTTTAGCAATGATAGATGAATCGAGTCCTCCACTATAAAGTAAACCAACAGAATCGGTTTTTTGGTGTTCTCCAATAATCTTTCGCAATTGATTCTCAATAATTTCCACAATAGTTCTTCCTATATTAAGTATTATAAGAAAAAAACTTAATAGAACAACATAAAAGGTCTTTTTGCCCTATAATAGTTCAATGAAAACACGAGATCCAGATAATCTGAGGATATAGTTTAGGTTTAACTGTACATTATTCTTGGATTCTTCTTCAAAAGATTTATCACACACAGCTAGATGGCTTTGATCAATTCCGATGAGAAAATTAAATAGTGGGTAATGAGGTTGGAGAAGTCCCCACCTACAAAGAGAATGAGAAATCGATACGAAGCATTTTTTGCACCATTTGGAAGATTTCTCGCCAAAACGGGGATATCTCCCAATATGATTTCCGTTATGAGTGTAATGGTGAGTCTTCTTAGTTGTATCGCTTACGCGTCGGGCCCCGTTGTAGGGAAAAGTCTTGGATTACTCTTAGGAACATTCTTACTTGGATGTTCTTCACTACTTGACATGTTGGATGGTAGTTTAGCAAGAGCAAAAGGGATAACAGGACATTTTGGTGCCCTACTTGACCGAACACTAGATCGTGTCTCAGAATTTTTCTTTTTACTTGGAATAATGGTAGGGGGATATGTTTATCCAGAATGGGTCTTCTTCTGTTTTGAAGGTATGATATTAGCTAGTTATATTAGATCAACCGCAGAAAAACGTGGTGGTTTGAGTATGGACTCAACAACAGGAATATTTGAACGCAAAGAAAAACTGACAGTCTTATCAATGGGATGCCTAGCCGAGATCTTAATTTATGAAAACATTATGGGAATAGGAAATTGGTGGCCTTTTGAGTTCGGGATTTTAGCACTAATAGTATTATTTATCGGTTTATTTTCAAATATTTCGGCATTTCAACGGTTACAATACGCTCGAAGATTCCATGCCTCCTCAAATGAAAAGAGAATATGAATTCAGGATTTTTCAATTCAATATCTAGGAAACCAATACGATTAGGATTTTTTTTACCTTTCAAGAATATAAATGTTCAATTTCGAGGCAAAACATGAAAACCAATTTGTTAAAGAATTATTTTGGAAATATATGAGAGAAATAATACCTGTCTTTAATAAAAGTCCCAAAATGTCTAATAAAACTGTTCCTTTTGATTAAGAAATATTTTCAAACCTGTTGTTATTCATTTTTAGTAATGTTTTAATCCCTTCTTTTTTTTGCATTTTTTTAAAATGAGGAGGGGGTGGGTCTTTTTATTCTGATTTTTTTCTTACAAATAGGGCAGTGTCCTCTTATCTTCAGCCATTCAGCAAGATGTGAATAATGAGCTGGAGTTCCACATTCGGGACAACGAACAAGTCTAACTGGATTAGAGATTTTCATGCGACAAACGCTACAGAATTCTTCAACCTCGGCTTGAAGAATTTCCACTGCTGGTTTTTCTACCCGTGGAATACGCCCTTTTACCATGAGTTTCAATTTTTCAGCTCGCATTTGGAAAGATTCTGCTGCTTGAGGTGATTTAGCTCGTTGAGCTGCTTGCTGAAATAATTTTGATGCATATTGAGGATTTTTTTCCTCGTTTGCTAAAGCGGCCTCTGCAAGGATGGGGGTCGGTGCTTCTTCTGCAAGACTTTCTAATAGCTCATCATATAGAGCTATAGCTTGATTTGTATTTTTTTTCCGTAAAATATCTCGTGCTGAATCTAGAATTTTAAGAAGACGGTCGTACTCAGTCATTTTCTTTACTAGAGGATCAAGAGCCTCTTTATGAGCTTGTTTTTCCTCAAGGGAGATTTTCTCGACAATATCCTTGGCGTTAGTAAGTGATCTTCGCATTTTTTCAATATTCCCTTGTTGGAGATTGTCCTTAACTTCCTTCAAATAATGTTTTATCGCAACAACTGGCCGACCCACCGTAGTTAAATAGTGTTCAGCTTCTTCAACGAATCCTCGCTTTTGCATTTCCGTGGCTGCTGCAATCAAAACTGTATTAGCTTCCTCCTCTGCTCCAATTGTACGTAGAAGTTCAGCTGCTTCCGTGTACTTTTGGTTACTGTAAGCATGCCTTGCT
>CAZALJ010000335.1:0-2888 GCA_964485715.1 uncultured archaeon | reverse complement strand
GCCTCTCTTTTTTCACAGCTTCAATCACTATTTGAAGATCTTAAGACTTGGTTAACGGAAAATTATCAGATTGATCCAATAGAATTATTCAATGATGATCAATCAAAGAATTCAGCCCAGAATTATGTCTCTTATTATGCCTCGTATTTTCTCCGATTCGAGAACGCTGAAAATTTGACGATCAATATCATGGCTCCAGATTATGAGAGATCAGATGATCCTGAGACTTGCCTCGTGAATATCGGAGAAAGCCAGATTCCAGTTGTTTTGTTTCAAAAGATAAATGAATCATTGGTTATGCAGAAAGGGTTAGTGAATTCGTGGCTTACGATTGAACCAGCATTGCAAAAAATGCTGGAAGAATTAACCAATATAACAGCGAAAATGCGTACAGCAACAAGCTCAACAGTCACTCAATTAGGTGAATTATTGGATGGCACACAAGAAATACAAGCGCAATTTCTGAAATTAAAACCAGCTATTTCTAATATGCAGGGACATCTGAGCCCAATTGTGCCATTGTTGTCAGAACCATTAATTCCGAGACTGTTTCCAAATTTCAATCTAAATCTCATGAATTCATGGTTAGACTTTGCTAAGTCAGTTGAACGTTCTGTTGAAGGAGCAACTACCTATATACAAAGTAAGATGAACCTAATGGCCCTTGAACAAGAGAAACGAACTACAAAGAGGCTTAACTTGCTAACTGCCTTGTTTGGTTGTCTTTCGGGTCTGAATTTACTAGTAGCTTTCTTCTCATGGGGAGAATCAGAACCAAGCGATGAATTTTTACTACTTTCAGGTCTTCTCATGATCTTCCTGATTATTTTGACACTTGTTTTTGTTGGAAGAGTAATTTCACGGGATTAATCTGGATTGATCATTGAAGAAGCAATTTAAAATACTAGCTATATATCTAGAATGTTTTGAAAAAAGGAGAACTAATCTTCCTGTTCAACGGTGTGAATAATTGGTGAAATAGTTATGTCACGTGCACGAAGTAGATCAAGAACTGCTCCATTAATTGATCGGTGTATAGCTTATGTGATTGATGGGTGTTTATCAGGATGTGGATTGGTTTTAATTTGTTATCCTATTTGGAAGGATGGTATAAGAGATGGCCGAAGCTTTGGCAAGGGTTTTATGGGGCTTCGCGTAGTTAAACATGGAACGAGGAGAGGTGCTACTATAACGGATTCTTGTTTACGAAACTGCTGTAATCTTTGTATTTGTCTTCTGTGTATCACCAGTGAACGAAGACATGTTGGGGATTATATTGCTGGAACAGTCGTTGTGAGAGATCGTTAGATAAGGTTGATTTTTTTCCTTAATCTGTTTCGATTTAAATGATATTGAGTTCTGAGTACAAATAACGCTTAATCCTCTAGATTATCAGGAGGTAGAGCAAATGGATCACGAATACCTCCTTGAATGGCTTGAGCCAGAAAGATTTTTTCACGATCAGCATAGATTTGATAACCAGTACAATAGGGGATGTTCTTGTATTCCTTACATTGGTTACAAACCTCGTTGTTTTTCGTAACTCGTCTTTTATTGAGATAAATATAACCAGGTATAAAATTTAATAAAATCCACCCTTTAATTAGCAAGTTAGGGGTAAAAATAAACTGTATAAAAGCTAATGAAAAAGAGATTCCCAATAAGAAGCGAGCAACATCCTTGATCTTGCGATTTTCAATTAAAAACGCGGTAATGATGGTAGGTAAAACTAACGCATATAAAACAAGACCAACCTGAAATTCAGTTAATTCATCCCACCATCCAAAAAGGTTACCATATCCAATGACCAAAAAAGAGAATATCATACTTGAATATTGCATCGTACATCCACGACAAACCTTGGTTCCTCGAATTATATAGACATGATCTTGATAATTGTCACAGAAAGGATGATGAGAAATTCGATAAGGGCCAAGTATTCGACGAACAAGATTACGAGTGGACATGATTCACCAACTTGGTATGTAGAGATTAATTTCCGTTACGCTTCTTTCGATTGTTTAAGACTTGTTAGCTGTTTTAAAAAACTAAGGTGTTTGTTTTCGAGTTCTTTTTTAGTTCTTTCTTCAAAAACAGAAGCTAATAGAGGAGCGGAGTATTTCTGAAAAGATATCTTCTTATTATGTTTCTTGTTCCAGTAGCTTAATCCTTCATTTGTATTTCCTTTTAAATGATGTAATAGAGCTACTTCGTAGTGGTATTGATTTTCTATCATTTTATTTTGGGATTTTCTGACTGCTGGGAGGATAAAATCCTGTAATACCGTAATAGCTCGTTCATAATCGCTTAATGCAACAAATTCATTACGATAGTTACTTCCCAGTGTGATAAGTTCATCCCAAATTTTTCTTTTTTTGAAATAATCGCATGCGAAACCGAAGAATTTCCAAGCACGGTCAATATTGCCTATTTTAAAGTGCATGTAACCCAAATTTCCCTGTGTAGAGGCAATACTATCAGGATCCTTGAGTTCCATATTATTTAAGATTTTTAGTAATTGGGTGTAAATTTTACAAGCTTCATTATATTCTCCATTATCAATCGCAATTCTTGCTAAATAATCCAAAGAAATTCCAACGACGCGTGAAGTGCGAGTAGGGAGTTCTAGTATCATTTCAAAGGTTTTTTTTGCTTTATCTGTTTGATTTTGATGCAAATAACATTCGCCAAGTTCAAGAAAGATATCTTCTGCTGGATTTAGACTAATAATTTGATTATAGGTTTCAATCGCTTCATCTAGTAATCCTTCTGCTTTTGCAGAACGTGCAAACGTCGTTAGAGCTAATCTTTGTCCTAGGATATTTTGGTGTTTTTCATAAAGATTCCCTGCTTTAGAACTATTCTTCAGAGCAGCACCATATTCCCTC
>CAZALJ010000334.1:0-2888 GCA_964485715.1 uncultured archaeon | reverse complement strand
GAACCCTAGTGGTTGTACAAATTCTTTATAACAAATCTTTTTCGTGTGAGTTTCAATCTCGTCAACAGCGTCTATCAATGTGGCTAAAACTGCTTTTTCAGTGAAGTGCTCTAGTGTTCTCAAATAGTGTCACTCCTATTTTCAAATTAAGGTTCTAAAGGGCTTAATTCGATTGTACCAGGTAGGAGATCTCTTCATAGGTAAGAAAAGCATTTTATTTCAAAGATTTTGGGATAACTTTAATTTTTTGATCAAATTGAATGACTTCTATGGATTTTAATGAAGACTCGATAGGAATATTAATGAGATTATATTTTTTTGGAATAGGTTATCTGATCTAGGTGGCTAAAGGTCGCATCAACTTAATATACTTAAACACTTCTCCACTGTCTACTTGGTTTAGGATTTTAATCATGGAAGAACAAATCAATGGATGTAACGATTCACGATCTCACTAAAGATTATTATTCACCCCTGGAAGAAATTCACGTTCAGGTTGTAGGTAATTTTGATAGTCCTATTGATCTTAATAACTTCCGCAGATATGTTCGTTTTAGATCACGTCTGATTAAAATAGCGGTCTGTTGCTCGAAAATTATTGGCTATATCATTGGGGATCAAAATAGTTCATCTAAAGCGAGAATTTTTTCCCTTTATGTTCTCCCAGATTTCCAACGACGCCAAATTGGAAGCGATCTTCTGCGAACTTTGGAGAGGGAATTCCTCATTAAGCAGCCCAACCTACGATACTTATCTGTACGAATTCCAGAAACATTCTTTGCTTCAAAGCATTTTTTCTTAAAACAAGGATTTGATGTTATAGCAACGATAAATTGTTATGCTAAAGATAATCTTTCTTTTCCATATCATACAGATCCTAGGCTTGAAATTAGATCAGCCACCACAAGTGACCTCGAAAATCTTGTTAAATTGGAAAATACTTGTTTTTCAGAATATTGGCGGAAGAATAGAGAAGATTTTAAGAAAGAAATCGAAATGAAGACGAATTCATTGTTTGTAGCTTTTTTAGAGGGAAAACTTGTTGGATACAACTCCAATTCTGTTTCCGCGAATAGAATCGAGGGGCATTATGCCCGCATCGCTACTCACCCAGAATTTCGGAAACAACGTATTGCAACCAGTCTCACTGCTGAAGCTTTTCACTGGTTCAGAAAACAACAGGTTCAAAGGATTTTATTAACAACATTTGCAGAAAGTGATTTTCACAACAGAATGTATGTTACATGGGGTTTTAAATTTCTTGAACAAGAGATGATTATGGCAAAACAATACTCTTGACAAGTAGAAAGAGATTTAAAAGATCACGATGAAAATCTAATCACACAAGATTAACACAGAACCAATTAAAGGTTTTTACTTTGGCGATTGCAAAAAGTCAAGCGCTCATTTCTGGTGAATTCTATCCACCCTCAGATAAGAATGTTATTTATCGCTGTCATCTTAATAACACAACTGGGTTTCTAAGAGACTTGAGTATCTTTTCTGTACTCATAGGATTCTTCACCTTTCTAATTTTACAATGGATTGCTTTATTAGTAGTCCCTTTATCGTGGGTAATTATTGTCCCGTGGCTTATTCCAAAGCATTATAGGTTCATACAGATAAACAAGAATGTTGTAGCATTTGGTATTGGATCTATCCTTGCATTAATTCATTCAAGAATGAAAACAATCTATACCTTGGAAAAAAATAGATATAGTGATATTTATTATCTTCGACTCGATCGCTGGCAAAGAAAAAAGTTTGGAGGAAAAATGGATAGCTTTGGTCGCATTGAAATCAAGATTAACAACATTAAACCTATTTTTCAGATTCTCATTGATACAACGGATCTAGTACAACTTGTGAAGATTTTGGAATCTCATCGGTTCCATTCTAAGGTTCAGAAGATAAGATCCCGTGGTGAATTAATGATGATTTTCCCATCTTCTCCTCCTTATTATAATGCAGGACGACAATGCTGAATTTGTCGAAGCCCGATTCTGAAGAAAAACATCGGAATTTTTTCAGTAAGGCTACTCGGAGCTTTACCTTTACGAGATAATTGGTATCCTGTATAACCCTAAAAGATGACGAGTACCACTATGAATCTCAACTTCTTCGACATGGATCACTCCGCTCTCATAAATGGAAATAACATTGAAGGTATTCATTCTTTTTGATCGAATCTTCTTACTCGAGAACGTACCAGCGTTCACAAATACCGTATCTTCCACCTGCATCGTTGTGGCATAATGGTCAAGCCCCGATAACACAAGGGGCACGTTATTCCGAGTGACAAAATCAATGACATCTCCTGCATCCGTGACAGCTCGTTTGAATCGAGCACGAGGGATCGGTAAGGCACTATGGTGCATAACCACTAAAAAGAACTTATAAGAACCATAGGTCTCAAACTCATGTTCAATCATCCTCAGCCGACTTCGCCCAACATGACCAGACGGATCTGGCCCCGTATCTATGCCAAGAATACGAAGATTTGGATCTTCATAAACAGGATCTAAAGGTCCAACTTGCGTAACCCACATCTCACGACCGAAGGGTTGCAAATCCCTCGAGCCAGGTACAATTAAGTAAGGGATATTAAGATTCTGAAGTTCACGCAATTTTATTTTTGCAACTGCAAAATCCTCGGGAAACGCATCGTTTGTTAAATCCCCACAATGGATAAACATATTTGGTTCCTCCCGAATCATCATTTTCATCCCAAGATCATAGACTTCAGAAATAAAATGGCTCCCTGGGCTGAAGTGCGTATCTGAAAATTGACAAATCTTACTTAAGAGTGTGTCTCCAGGTACAAGATAGCCAGCTTGGGGTTTAAGCTCTCCTTTCGAGATGGATATTGTTTCTTTGACTGGTTTTTG
>CAZALJ010000333.1:0-2928 GCA_964485715.1 uncultured archaeon | reverse complement strand
TATCCATCGGTACTATCTCTACGTTCGATCCCCTGATAACTTTTCTTTCCAGTGTAGTTGTTCTTCGTTTTTTCTATAGTAAGCTCACTGGTTCTAACACTTATTCATTATTTCAGTTTAAGAAATCAGCCAAATCCATTAGTATTCTTTTTGTTATTCTTCTGCTTGTCTATGGTCTTCTTCAAGTCAATACGATTGTGACACATTCTCCCACTTCTACAACACCTGACAGCATACCAATCTTTCGATGGGTGGTGAGTGAAGAAAAAAATGTCATTTCAATTCGTATTGTTAATCAACTATCTCAAAAAATCGTCAAAACATACAATTATTCTCCTCTTACATATAATCAAACGTATTGGAACAATACAACCATTAAATCCATTGTTGAACAAGCTAAAGGAACAATTGAATATAAAAAATTTGAATTTCAACTGGGATCAGAAACACGCCTGGCAGTAAATGTTACATTTAACGAAATGGAAAATAGATGGGAAATATTATTTATAGATGCTCTCCGAGATGCTCAAAACCGATTTTATGGAATTCCAAAGTGGTTTTTCATAGACACTGGAACTACCATTCATCTTAGTCAGAAATAAAAGCCTTGACACAGTCTTTTTTCGAAAAAGTCATTTCTTCCGCAAAAAATGAAATAGTAACATCAGATGGAGGACTTATATCTGATCCAAAGCGAAGACTCGCGGACAAGCTTCAGATGGTTGGTACTCTACTTGAAGCTGCTGACTCCTGAAGCCATCTGATGATAAGACAATACAATATCCAAACGGATAGCTTATGATATAAACCCTAAATTAACGAATCTTCTTATTAATTCGAATATTTATACCATTTGATGTATTTGGAGGATGTTTTTGTATCATTCTCTACTTTATCCTAATTATTCTCGCCAATAAATGAAAAAACTAAAATAGAAAGGTTTTTATACAAATGTAAACAAAAGTGTTTACAAATAACAACTATTGCCCCCAAGAAAGTGAGATATTTGGCCCAAGTACAACTAAGAATTCCTGATGAAATGCTTTCTACTATTGATAAATGGGTGATAGAAGGGAGATATCGGAGTCGAAGTGATGCTATCAAAACAATGATTACGGTGTACTTAGAACGGGAAAAAACACGCGAATTTTATAAAATGTTACAAGAGAGAAGTGAGGAAGCAAAAAACAACCCTGAAATCCTGATCCCTTTTGATGATTGAATCCAGATGACTTATCAGATCTTTCTTCATCCTAAAGCTGATGATGCTCTAAAGAAACTCGATAAGAAAACTCAGGTTACAATCAAAAAGAAGATCGGGGTTTTAAAAGACATCCCAGAAAAAGGAGAAAGATTATTAGGAACAAATTTTTGGAAAACAAGGGCAGGAAATTATCGAATAATCTATGAAATTGAAACCAAGCCTAAAAGAGTGTTAATCCTCTATATCGGACATCGAAAACACGTTTATGACGAGTTTCAAAGACTGTTATAATATAGAGAAAAAGGGGAGCGTACAGACATCAGACCGTTTTGTCTATAATCGAAGATTTACACTTCTTAAGCCATGATTACAAATCATCCCATATAGTTCGTCTTTCTTTTTCCTCTAACAGAGCCAATCTTCGAAATTTGAATCCAGGATACGCTGTCATCAAAGGATCGACCTTTTCTGTTAAACGAAGGTATCTTCGAAT
The DNA here is from genome assembly GCA_964485715.1 of uncultured archaeon. Classification (GTDB taxonomy): domain Archaea; phylum Asgardarchaeota; class Heimdallarchaeia; order Hodarchaeales; family Hodarchaeaceae; genus Hodarchaeum. The sequence continues at coordinate 1,231 of CAZALJ010000333.1, read as the reverse complement.
ACTTTCTGCAGAACGAAATTCCGTTGTTAATACCTCAACAGTTTTTTGATCAGTTTTTAACTCTAACAGAATATCAAAAGAGCTGATGTAGGTCTTTAATAAAGCATCTGCTATAATTAAAACAATAATAGCTAATATACAAAAAATAATATTCGCCTCTTGGATTATTATGGTATCAGCAGACAAAGAGAAAATTAAAACACCACTCAATGCTAAGTAAAGGGTGAATAGAATATTATGGATAGAATACAAAAGATAAAAAGCCAGCCTCTTCTCTAATGATAAACGGCAGATTTCCCTGACACAAAAAACTAAGCTTTGATCTCTTTCAGCTTGATATTGGGCAATCTTGGAGTAACCAATGAAGACAATGTTGTCTAACTCCGCACTAATTGCGAGACGACCATAGTAATTTGGTTGTAAATCTGCTAATCTAATCTTAACATCTGAAAAGCCAAGGGTTCGGCCCCAATCTTTAAGCTCCTTTCGAAAATCTTCCTCTGGAGATCGATCAGCAAGAGACGAGACCCGATTATTGTATTCATCAAGATAATTCATGAAGGTGTTTAAGATTAGGATTATACTGAGGAAGGGGATAATAGCTCCAAAAAGCTGTAATCCACTACTAATTAAATCTGAAGTACCATCATTCTCGGCACCCGAAAATAAAATAGAAAAAATGAAAAGTAAAAAAATCAATGGAAAAAGCGCAGCCTGAATTCTAAAGCCAAAACTCTCTATGAGACGATATAAATCTTGGAAGACTGACCCAGTAATACGAAATTGTTTTAGCTGTTTGTAAGTAGAATGAGCTAATATGATTGCAGCGAAAAATAAAATCAGACCTACCGAAATAAGAAGAAATAATATTAAGAATTGATCTAAAAATATGACAGAGAGCGTTAATATTGCAGTAATCAAAACAGGGACTAAAATAAGAAGAACCCCAAGGATAACTGATAATTTCTTTTCAATCAAAAATGGAGCTAATTCTGGGTCTCTGACCCTCTTATGACTACTAATATTAATTTGATAGTCTTGCATTCTAGTTTAACCCTCTCATCATTTCAAAATTTCTGCAGGTGATACTGAAATTTGGTGTAACGTAGTTATGGTAGAATTGAAGCAGATTCCTATCAATAGAACAATACCAATAAAAACTGAGTTCCCTGTTTGATAAAGGTGAATTCCCAACCTTCTCATTAGACACACCCATCACATACCCTTCAAA
>CAZALJ010000332.1:0-2949 GCA_964485715.1 uncultured archaeon | reverse complement strand
ACGTAGATAATAGCACAATGGAAGTCATCAATAATCTCTTCAAAGATATTTCCAAGTTATTAGATGAGGATTATCAAGAAACCCCATGGGATAGGTTAAACGATCCGAAAGTTCGTTCTTTTAAAAAGGAGCTAATTGGGAAGGTTATTCACCCTTGGTTTCATGTTGTACTACAGGGTGATGGAGATAAGCACAATGAAGATTGTCCAATATGCATGCCAATGATTCTAAGTTCTTGTCCCTAATTTTGTAGTCAAAATGTCACAAATCAAAATCTAAACATACAATCTCGTAAATTACGAGAACCAAAACAGAACTAATATGTATTAAGACAATTTGTTTTGTCACAATAACTATGTGGGTGAAATAATATTGTCAGGAGTCCAAAAAAGTTTTGATGTTATCATCATTGGTGGAGGTCCGGCAGGTCTCTCAGCTGGGATAGTCGCGTCTAATAAAGGATTGAAAGCAGCAGTATTTGAAGGAGGGACTTATGGTGGACTTTTAAGTACCATATATCCCAAGAAAAAAGTCTACAATTATCCAGGCACTCCTCGTATTCGTGCGGATCATCTTGTTTCTGAATGGGTTCGACAAGCTGCAGATCATGGGGTTTATCTCATCAAAGAACGAGTAATAAAAATCCATCAAGATCTACGAGTGGAAACAAATGAACAAATAACCTATCAAGGTAAAGCAATTATTATCGCTACAGGGATGAAACCTAATGAACTTGGAATCCCTGGCGAATCAAAATTATCAAAAAAAGACAGAGGAGTATATCCATACGTAATTGAACCAGAAATTTTCCTTGATAAACGGGTACTTGTAGTGGGAGGTGGTGATACGGCTATTGACGCTGTGATTGACCTTAACAAAGTAGCAGAAAAGATTTTCCTGGCTCATCGTCGGAGCGAATTTCGTGCATCCGAAACAAATCTTAAACTAGTAAAACAAGAAGAGATGTCAGAAATTCTAACGAATTTAACCATAAAAGAAATAATTGGTAAAAGAGAGGTTGAAGGGGCGGTTCTGGAGAACGTAAACACTGGAGAAAAGGTTGAATTAGCTGTAGACAAAATTATTCTTGCAGTAGGTTTAAAACCAAATACCGAAATCTTTGAAGACCTAGGATTGGAATTCCGAGGTAAATTTCTCATAACAGATGAACTGCAACGCACCAATGTTGAAGGAATATTTGCTGCAGGAGACATTGTAACACCATACCAATTAGCTACTGTTGCAGCTGCGCAAGGAGCCCTTGCAGCCCATGGCGCATATCTTTTTATTCGTGAACCATACTGGAAGCAAGAATATATGATGCAGAAAAAAGAAATCAAACAACAAATTATCTAATTACACTTGTAGAAGTGTAAAAAAAAAGATTTCTGGATTTGAGGAAGAAAAATGAAGGTTGTTATTGTTGGGGGTAACCCAGCAGGTTTAAGTGCTGCAAGTGCAATACGTAGAACGCATACTGACTGGGAAATTGATGTATATGAAAAGGATCAATATGTTTCCTATGGTGCTTGTGGAATACCATATTATGTATCAGATGAAGTCAAAAATCTTGATGATTTAATTACTCTAACTAAAGAAAAACTTGAAGAACACAGAAATATTCCAGTTCATTTATTTCAGGAAGTTACAAATATCGATTTTAAAGCTAAAACGGCCACAATTAAGGATATCAAGAATCAGATAGAATTTAAGAAGCCATATGACTATTTAGTAATTGCTACTGGAGCAAAGGCCAAATCTGATCCGAATTTAGACATTGAACATCCGCGAATGTTTAAAGTTCATACTTTAAACCATGCAGAACGTTTGAAATCGTTTTTAGAAGAAAATAAAGTAGAATCGATTGTGATTATTGGTGGGGGTTACATAGGATTAGAAATGCTCGAATCTTATATTGCACATGGGATAACGGGAGAAGATATTACTCTTATTGGGCCACGATTAGTATTCCGATCTCAAAGTCAAAAATATGTCAAGGAAGAACTAGCAAAACATGGAGTAAAAATAATTCTTCAAAACCGAGTACAAAAAATCGAATCTCGTTCGGATACTCGATTAAAAGTCATTTTAAGAAACGGACAGATTGTGGAGACTGATCTTGTCCAGCTTTCGATTGGTGTTGTACCTACAACTGATATGTTTAAAGAAACAGAGCTTGAGATGCTGCCCAACGGCGCCATTATTACTAATGAATTTATGCAAACTAATATTCCTAATGTTTATGCTGCAGGTGATTGTGCTTCTTCATATCACCGAATCTTGAGGAAAAATGTTCATGTCCCTTTAGCTCCTGCTGCTAACAAACAAGGTCGTATAGCAGGATCACACATTGCTGGTAAAAAAGATATTGCTTTTTCAGGAGTTGTAGGTACAGCTATATATAAAGTACTAGATTTATATTGCGCTTCAACTGGGATAACCCATGAAGAAGCAAAACAACTTGGATATGATGCTCAAGTCACTACAATAGAGAGCAAAGAAATTGCCCATTATTATCCTGGCGCAAAAAAAATGTCCATCCGACTTGTTTTTGATGCTGAAAGCCATATTCTTTTGGGAGCTGAGATAACTGCCCCAACCACATTAGGCGCTAAAAAAATTGATGTATTTGCAACTGCTCTTGCAGCCAGAATGAAGATTGATGACATTCAGAGACTTGATCTCTCATACGCTCCACCCTTTGCCCCTGTCTGGGATCCAATTCTGATAGCTGCAAACGTTGCCAGGAAAAAATGTAAATGATTAGATTCTCATGATATTAGGAGGGGTGAGTAAATTATACAATAGATAAGAAATAATCTTTCTTATTCTCAAACAATTCTACAAATTTTCCAAGTAATACTGCTTCATCAGGAGAAATGTGCTTATCCTCCTTTGTAATTTCTTTAACTGCTGGGATAAAGCTGTTCAGGAAAGCAGCTTTGCTGA
>CAZALJ010000331.1:0-2951 GCA_964485715.1 uncultured archaeon | reverse complement strand
ATCTTTGTATTCGGATTGCTTTGTCAATCTCTCAAAACTGTACTCCAAATCTGTAGTAGAACTTTATTCAATGTTAGAAAACGAAAATTGCCACATAATACGAACAGAAAAGCACGAGCTCCAAAAGCGAAATTGGTTGATGTTAGATTGGCTCACATAGGCATATTCAAGAGGGGAATAAGATGTTAAATGATGGGTTTTTTCCGATTGAAGGTTACGTGGGTTGAGTTTCCAACTTTTTCCTTGTTTCACACTAGGTTTCCTTCTTTTTTTCGCCCCATACTCGCTATTTATGGATAATTCATTTCTAAGAAGTGTTATTTCACCTCCACTAGCCAAACAATATTGTCATGAAAGTAATAGCACTGATCTTAAGAAAATATCAAGATTTTTTTTAGAAATATTTAATTAAAATGAGTTGATATTATTTTGCTAGATGAATCCATAAAATCGAAAAAATGATGTAATGAGTTAATTAATTCTAAAAAGAACATCAAAAATCATATTAATTTGTCTAGTATGTCAAGTGGTGTATTCAGTGCTGTATGAAGAGGTTTTTTTGGAATTTATTTATGCATTGAATACTATTTTTTCATTGTTATTCTTTTTCATCGTTTTATTCTATCTCATTGACAGTGAAGATCTCCGTACGCAGAAAAATGTATCTTTATTAGGTTTTTATATGGCGATCACAGGTTTTTATTTCTCATACTTTCTATATATTGACTTTTCGCAACGTATAGATATTGATACACTGTTCTATACGTTTGCTAGTGTGATATCAATTGTTTCTCTTATTGTAGTGTTGATATTTTTGTTTCTGTTTGTCGTTTTAGAAGCTAAATATCCATATAAAACTCCATCAATAATTTTGGTTATAGGATTATTCATATTCGTAGGAATAGTCACTGTTCTAATGTATTTAACTGAAAACATGGGAGGTTGGATTCATAATCAACCTGTATTTACTAACATAGGATTAATATCAATTTTTATTTTGGCTGAACTATTAATTTCTTTTACAGTATGCGTTTCCTTTTTCAATAGGTTACGTAGAATTTTTTTCCCTGAGTATAGTCAAAGTCTGATAAACTATCCTAACATATACTATTTTGCGATCGGTATTTCATTAGGGGGAATTAGTGAATTAATAAAAGTTATTAACCAGTCTATGCCATTACAAATTCTTGGCGCTATTTTGGGGACAATTGGGTTATCTATTACTATTTTGATTATCATTAGAACACGGAAACATATTAGGGACATCGCTTGGAGAATTATTGAATTTCAATTGGAAGAATTACGGGAGTTAGATGTGTTAAAGGATCAATTTGTTGATACAACTTCTCACGAGATGCGTACACCATTGACGGTCATATGGGGATATTTTGAATTACTAAAAAGAGACGAAAAGGAGGAGAAAATGACTAGAGAGCAACGTGAGAAGATTTTTGGCGCTATTGAAAGGAATTATTACCGCATTGAGAGCCTCCTAAGTACAGTTTATGATTTATCACGATTAAGAAGAGGATTGTTTGAATTAAATATTCAACAAGCTAATTTGAAAGAAATAATAGCAAACATTGTAAATGATATGAAGAAATATGTAGAGAAGAGAGGATTAAAGATATTATTCAATGATGATGTTATTGATAATTTTTATTTTGCAAAAATCGATCCAAGTCGGTTAGACCAAGTTGTTCGAAATTTAATAGAAAATTCAGTAAAATTTACCGAGGAAGGAGAAATTGTTGTGACGCTAAGGAACACACAAAAAGACTATATAGTTTCAGTCAAGGATCAGGGGATAGGAATTGAATCAAGTGAATTAGCTCAAGTTTTTGACCACTTTAGATACAATAAAAATCCAGAATTAAGGGGGAAAGGATTGGGATTAGGACTTTATATATCAAAATCCATTATTGAGTTACATCGTGGCAAAATGTGGGTTGAGTCAGAAGGAAAAGGGAAAGGAAGTACTTTTCATTTTTCGATTCCAAAACGACAATAGGTATATGGAAGAATTTACGACATTATTTTTAAGGCGTATTGGATGTTTTACTCTTCCCAAATATAAGTAGCGGTTTCTCCTCCTTTCTTAGATCCATTTTTTCGGTAAAGATCTAGTCCACGTGTATTAAAGACATTAGTGTACAATTTTATTGTTTTATTTCCTTGTTGAATAAAAAAACAGTCGATATTATTTTGAGGTGCTTTTTACTACGAAAAGCTGAAAAATTATTTGAAAGGGGTTTGGAACTATTATTAATTACTGATCTACTAGTAGAGAACTTGACATATATGAAGAAATGGAGAGATCATACCAGAATACCAGCTAAATTACAATAGAATATGTGAAATGTCAGGGAAGTAAATAAATGGATTTATTAGATAAGTCTCTCCTCTTTGAATTGACGCGAAACTGCCGTTGTGCATATTCTACCCTCTCTGATCGTCTTAATATTTCAGAAGGGGAGGTAGACACTCGTATTCGACGATTAGTAAGGGATCGTATTATTCTTAAATTTACTGCTGTACCCATCCCTGCTCTTTTTGGTGCTAAAGAGGCTCTAATTTTCTTTCGAGCACGTAAACCAATAAAAGTTGCTCACATTCATTCTTTAGGGATTCATCCCACAGTGGAATTCATTTCTGTGGGGAACAATATTGAGGGGTTTGCATTAATCCATTATCGGACACGGAGCGAGCTATATTCAGTAGTTAAATACTTTCAAAAGGTTAATTCCACATTTGATCAAATAAAAGCCTATCAAGTCGAAACATTATTTGAAGAAGCTCAAAAGCAGCCAAAAAAGGATCTACTTGCCTTACAGGAGCTCGATTGGCTCATGCTGATACACTTGCGGGAGCAAGGTCGTCTACCTGTCAATGAACTATCGATTCGAACAAATATCGCAATGGAAACATTAGTGGAGCGCTTAGAGTTTCTC
>CAZALJ010000330.1:0-2956 GCA_964485715.1 uncultured archaeon | reverse complement strand
GGATTGATTTACCTTTTGCCTTAGAATTTCAAGGTGAAATCACTGCAGATTTCATGGTTACCGCTATCCTTGAAAACAGTACTACTCCTCCTCTTAATACAGAAGTTATTCCTATTAAAATTTCTATTGATGAATTTGGTAACTTTTCGACAGAGTCTCTTGGAATTTCAGCTGATCAAATAGTTATTGCTATCAGCGCTTATACGCCATCTGGAAAATATGACTACAGTGATGACGGCCCTGCATTAGGACAAGATTATTGGTTTATGATTAATCCTGAGGGAATAATCATTTCCGCAGGTAATCTGACTTTTTCAAGCGAAGATTCTCTCTATCTTTGGAATATACAAGTTTCTGACCAGAATGGGGTTTACTGGCACGAAGCTGATGGAGCCACCTATACTATTTTGACTGATTCAGGAGTTCCGACTGAAATTAGCGGGAACCTGACATTTAATTCTGAATCCAATTTCTGGGAATCACCTTCAATAGATATTTCAAGTCTTCCTGCGGGTGATAACACCTATCGGATAAAATTTCATTTTTTCAACTCCACTTATAGCGGAATTGCTTACTCCGAGCCATTTACAATTATACAAGACTCTTCGTCCCAATCATCCAGCAGCACTCCAACTGGTGATACTATTCCGTTTTCAGGATTTGCTCTGGTTATTTCTATCTTAGCGATCAGTATTTTTTTTGGCAATCGAAAGAAGAAATGAGGAGAACCCCCCTCTCCCATTCTTTCAGAAATTTAGTTGAATTTATCTTTTAAATCGGCTCTAGAGTTCTAAGTGTTATTTATTTCTTGAAAACAAGAATGCTTTGGTGAACTACACTTGGAATATAAGAAAATGGATATCCAAACACGTGTAAAGCCTTATCTGGGGCGTACCAAATAATTTCATTTTCAAAGTGGTAACCAAGATCTAACAGCACCTTAGCAAGCATTGATGACAGAAACAGATATCTTCCCACTTTTCTAACTTTTCCGTTATTAACTTCTTCGATAGTTCGATACATATTGCCAATGAATACCACCAGATATTTTCCAGCAATAAGTTTTGGATAACACTGATTAAACACTGTTTTTAATAAATCAAGCCATTCATCGATTGTAAGAATGGAAGCTTGATTGAAGCTATGGAGGGGTGAGGGTAGTTTTTCTCGTGATTGCTCACCTGCTTTAGAAAAACGGCCTCGCGTTTTTTGAAGTTTATCCATTGCCCAATAGGGGACATCTGTTAAAACTAAGCCAATACTGTTGTCTACAATAACTTTGTCTACTAATTGACGGGAATCTCCTATATGAAATTTCTGAGGCTTCAAACCATTATCTTGTGAAACCTGCAGATAAATAGTCTTCCAGCGTTCATTGATATCTATTCCAATAGCTTTTCTCCTAGATAAACTTGCCCCCAATAATGTTCCTCCAACACCAACAAATGGATCTAATATGACCTCTTTTTGTCCTTTCGAGTATTTTTCAATCAAAATTTGAGCTAGTTCAGGAGGTTTCATGCCTCCATGTTCACTTCGGAGTTTGTGATTAAAGGACGGTGGAAATGCCTTGTGTATAATGTTTGTGTCACCTATTGGAATATTCTTTTCAAAAAAGATAGAATAATTGTCAAAGCTAGTTGGGGAAGAAGTTTCTTTTCGAAAAACCAAAAAACGACGATTCAATGTCCTACAAACAGTATTCTTTTCTGTTGAATTTGTTTCAAACCAAATTCTTTCAGCTTTAAGCACTAATCTCCTCTTTTGCAGATTGTGAGCCAAAATTGCTGAAAGAGTAAAATTTAAGGGAAGGGAACCATGTTTCTTGGATCTTTTCTTATAGATTCCATTAGGAATTGCAATAACAAGATATTTCGATTCTTTCAATTTGCTTGTCGTTTCGAGGAGAACCTCGGATACTGAGGAACACCACCGTTGTATAGCAATTCTGGGAGATTTGTTATAATGGTCAAGCATTATAGCGACGTTTTCACTATCTTTTGGCTCTGAAATATCCCAAACAGGGATATCAGAGAGAACAAAATCAACGGAATTATCCTTCATTTCCGAGAGAATTGCTAATGGATCACCAATTAACATTCCATGATCAGGGATGTTTAACTTCCTAGTAAATTTAGTATATTTTTCTACAAGGGTTTTATTTGATTCTATACCGATATATTTTCTCCTAGGTGAAGGATGATATTCATTAGCAAAGAAACTTCCAATCAACGTGCTACCTATTCCTGCAAAAGGATCTAAGATAGTGTCACCTGGTTTCGAATATGTTTCTACGAGATCTCTACTCAAATTAGTAGGTATCGGGCTATCATTCCTACTTTTCGTATTTATAGACCAGATTAGAGGAAAAGTCTTTGGGATGATAGTTTTTGTTGAAAATAGCCATTCTTTCCCCGTTAAATCATTTAAAGTATTACGTTTATCGTAAACTCCCCGATCTTGGCGATTTTCTTGATAATCTTTCAAAGAAAGTGAAGGCAAAGTTACTATCTTCCGAAATTAGAATATTATTTTTTATCACATGCCTTAAATATGAAATAATATTGATGAAATAAGCCATAGGACAATTGGGCCACCAAACAAGAGCAATAGGCCCAAGTAAGCAATTACACGAATTCGTACGACACGTTTACGACATGGTTGGCAATAGAATTTTTGAATGAAATCTCTTTTTTGACCAATGAACTGGTGAAAGAAATTCGTGGACCAATCTTCAACATAACATTCTGAACAAAAATACTCATTACATCGCTCACACTCTTTGGTTTCAAAGTGATCAGGATGGTTTATGCATGGCTGGCCTGGTTTTTTCTTTTTACTCTTTTTTTTGTTCATATACTGGTTCACGCTTTGTCTGCACGTTTCTGACGCTGTAGCTGAACTTGATAAAGTTGTCTAACTGTTTCGATAGTATTTACATCATCAACATTCTTTT
>CAZALJ010000329.1:0-2976 GCA_964485715.1 uncultured archaeon | reverse complement strand
AATAGTTGACTCCATCGAATACTACAGATCTCACTGTGTAAAATGGGTACATTAGTTTATACCCGCCTCCATGGGGTAGAATGTTTGCATGTTTTAAAAAATCCTCGTGTGCCATTTCTTTTGCTCGCTGGTACTGGTTATTAGTCCAATGTCGTTTGTCGATATTTGGTTGACCCTCATAAAGATATATATATGAATAACCATTGAAAGCTAAGGGGAAAAATGGCAGATTCTTCTCTCCAGTTTGATCTAATGAGTTATAGAGGCCCAGTCTCATCACAAAATAGTTACTTTCTTGATAATACCCCTGATGGGTCGGGTTAGCGATACAGGACACATTATTCTCCCCAAAGAGCTCAACTGCAATAGATGTCCGCTTTGTCTTACTATAATCTTCAACCTTCTGGAAGAACCTTAAATATTCCTTTAAGGATTCATCAGCAAGTCCTTCAATGATTCCAAAAGGAGTATCAACCTTTGTAAATTCATCTGCATTCCAATGACTCAAACGTTTTGTTTCTATTTGTTGTGATGAGTGGATAAGGACATAATTACCTTGAGGTAAATATGCTTCGTATTGAGAATAGTTTGGGTTTACTTCATCCAACCTGAGAATATCAATAAAGTGATTGGATTTCCAGACGTCCCATTTCCCTCGTTGACTCCCAATAGGAACCCCCTTTTTCTTCAGATCATTAAGCTTTCTCATCAGCTCTCCCAAAGGTGGCATATCGCTATCAATGCGATATAATCCAAAACCACAACCATTTGGGTGGAGCAAGCTGGGAAAAATATAATCTTGAGTGGCTACAGTACAACCGTATCCAACTCCTTCGCTGAATCTGGCCTTATTTCTAGTAACACTTCCATCAGGGCCAAAGACAACGATAATATTATGGGGGTCAAGGCCTAACTCCTGAAAAAACAATTTCATCTTTACTAGTCCAATGCACATAACCTCTTTTGCTAGCTGACAGGTTAGATCGTTTGTAGACCAAGAATAAAGTTCATTTCTAGCTTGTTCTAACAATTTAGATAAAATAGAATCGCTCTTCATCAAGATCACTTATTTTAGACCTTTAAGCAAAAACTGATCACATTTACCTGTTCAATAATTTAAAATCTTTCATCATCTTCTCAACAACAAACTCTTTTCTGAAAAAAATTATCTCATATGAACATGAAAATTGATAAAGGCTTGATTTGACTTAAATCTGAATAATTAATACCCTTGGGCTTGACCGTCTTTACGGGGATCAGATCCACCAATATAACATTCATTCGATGAGATTCGTTGAATGATTTGCCCCCCTCCAAAGTTGACTCCAACACAATCACGTACAACGTGTCCTCGGCTTCGAAGTCTAGCTCTAACACCAACCTCAATAGGGTCTTCTAGAGCTACAGTATTTGTTGTCTGATCGTGATGAAACCTTGGGCTGCTAATAGCTTCTTGTGGATCCATTTCATGTAGAACCAAATTAAGGAATACCTGTGCCTGGCCTTGGGGCTGATGATGCCCTCCCATTACTCCGAAAGAATATAATAATTCATCCTCGAGGAAGTTATCATAGCTGGGATAATAGTGTGAAAGGGACGTTTCTTTGGCATATATTGATTTGGATGACCTTTAACCAACGAGAAGGCTGCTCCTCGATTCTGAAATGCTATACCTGTTTGTGAATCTACGACACCAGAACCAAAACCATAAAAAAGGGAATTAGTAAAAGAAATCGCCATTCCATCTTTATCAGCCACAGTCAGGTATACTGTATCGTCGCCCATTTTGAGAGGAGCGGGTGTCTGTCTCATTGCTTGGCTGGGATTGATTTGACTAGCGTGAGTTTGAGCATACTCTTCAGAAATAAACTTTGTAAGAGAAATAGTCATATATTTAGGATCTGCGATTTGTGCAAAAGCATCTGCGAAAGCTAATTTTTTCGCTTCAATTAGATAATGTAGATAATCTACTGAATTATGGGGATACCTAGCGATATCTAGTTCTTCAACAATACTGAGAATAAGTAGAGTCACTAAACCTTGACCATTCGGACCATGTTCCCACACTATATTGTTATAAATTTCTCGTGAGATAGGTGTTGTCCACTCAGCTTTATAATTTGTCAGATCGGATGATTGAATAAATCCTCCTTCTTGTTGTAAGAATTCAGCTATTCTATTTGAGAGTTCTCCTCTGTAAAATGTGTCAGCTCCTTGTTTTGCAATGATCTCAAAAGTAGAGGCTAATGCCTTTTGTTTAAATATTTCTCCTTGACGAGGAGAACGTTCATTATCAATAAGATATGTTTTTTTACTCCCCTTATATTTTAATAGTTTTGGAACTAACTCATTCCATACCTGAGCAATGACAGGACTAACTGGGAATCCATCTTGAGCGTATTTTATTGCTGGCTGGAGAATGTCTTCCCATGGAAACTTTCCATAAGTCTCATGAATCATTTCCCATGCACTGAGTGCTCCAGGCACAGTAATTGGCAGTACTCCCGTAGTAGGCATCTGTTCTAACGCTAATTCTTCTACAAGATAATCGTAAGATAATCCCCTTGGGGCAAATCCTGATCCATTGATAGCTTTTGGAGTTTTTTCATCTGGAACATACAGAAGAGCAAAAGCATCTCCACCAATACCCGTTGAAAAAGGTTCAATGACATTCAAAACAGCTGCCATAGCCACGATTGCATCACAGGCATTACCACCTTTTTGGAGTATTTGGATACCTACTGAAGATGCAAGAGGTTGAGACGAAGCCACCATTCCATTGCGTGCGTGAACTGCTGAACGCCCAGAAAGGGGACGCCGCCAAAACTTTACTACCATTTTGAAAATCACCCTATTTATTTCTTATTATATTTTTGAAACCAATTGACAATTCTATTGATCCGATCAATAATATGCCGAGGTTCGCCGCTTCGTGAGAGTTCATGTCCATCTCGGGGATAACGTACAAATTCCACA
>CAZALJ010000328.1:0-2980 GCA_964485715.1 uncultured archaeon | reverse complement strand
CAGGTAAATCGCATCCTTCTAACCAGATGCTTGCTAGTGTCTCAAAATCAGGAGGTTCAAGATTAATTTCTCTATCGACTACTACATCAAGAATAGCTGGAATTTCAACATCAAGTGCTTTTTCTAAAGCTGGTTTTATTTCCTGAGGATTTTTAATTCGAATACCAAAGCAATCCATTGATTCCGCTAACTTATCATAACGCACGTCAAAAAAATCTACTCCTATATACCTTTGTTTATAGGCCAACTTTTGACCTGCTTTGATCATTCCATACGCCTGATCATTAATAACTATAATGACAACTGGTAATTTCAATCGGCGTGCAGTTTCTAGCTCTTGGACATTAAACATAAAGGAACCATCACCCATAATTGCATATACCTTTTTATCGGGTTTAGCTAATTGTGCGCCAATCGCGTAACCAATACCCAGCCCTAGGTGTCCTGAATCACTCGGCCACAAAAAAGTATTTGGTTCATAAATTCTGTTTAAATAATGAGCCCATATTGCAGTATTTCCACCATCTACTATAGAAATAGCATCTCGAGGGAAAAAGTCTCTAACCTCTTTAATGACCCTGAGAGGATGAATAGGTACTTGATTCGAACCTCCCTGCTCTAAGAAATCAGATAACCACGTCTCTTGAGCACCATGGCATTCCATTACCCATTCTGAGGGCTCACGTGAGGATATGCGTGATTTTATTGCTGTTAAAAGGTGTTCTACGGTCGTTTTCGCATCTCCCACAATTCCCAGCTGGACCTGCCGATTCAATCCAATCATTTCAGGATCAATATCAATCTGAATAACCTTTTGTGACTCTGGTTCTCCCCAAAAAGGTGGGTGAGCCCAGAAATCTAAATCACCGAAACGACCACCGATTAAAAGAATAAGATCAGCACCAGATTGAGCTGCTATCGCGCCGTAACCTGCAGGTAACAATAGTAATGGGTGATCATCAGGAAGAACCCCCCGAGCAAAAACTGAACTTGTTACTGGGCATTGCAAATATTCTGCTAGATTTTGGATTTCTTTACTAGCATTTGCGCGAAGAGCACCTCCTCCCACATGAATTAAAGGATATTCCGCTTTGATTAACAACTCTGCAGCTTTTTCAATTAATTCATGTGCTCCAACAGGATTCTTAAGACAACGATAATGCTCAGGTTTGATTACTGGTATCGAGAGTTCGGAGATATCATTCTTTTCAAACAAAACATCAGAGGGAACGTCTAGTAAAACAGGACCAGGTCTACCAGAGACAGCTGCTCGAAAAGCCCAATGTACAAGATTTGGAATTCGTTTCCATGGGGAAACCACAGCTTGCCATTTTGTTATTGGTTTAAATAAATTAATTTGGTCAAGATCCTGAGTCATGCCATGGGTTGGATAAATATTCCATGTTTGATTTTGTGCTGTAATTACTACCATAGGAATGGAATCAGCAAAAGCAGAATATACTCCAGGCACTAGATTGGCAGCACCAGGGCCAACAGTTCCTAAACACACTCCTGGTTCGTTGGTGACCCGTGCCCATGCATCAGCGGCATTTGCGCTAGATTGCTCATGTCGAAACGTCACAAAATCGATGGAATCCTCTTGATAGATTGCATCTAATATTGGATAAAGCTGATCACCTGGGATCCAAAATACGTATTTCACCCCCTCCTGTTTAAGACAATTTATTATAAGCTCCCCACCAGTCATCTGAACCATATTATTCATCACACCTTATTTGAATATGCAGCTATTATGTTTCCTTTTGAGAAAGCTTAATACTGTAACTTTTAGTATAATAAATAATGGTTTTATAATAAAAATTAAATAACTATCCAAATCCATGATTAGCGAAACTATTCAAAATTATGATGTGCAATAAATTTGAATAATTGCTTGCGGAAATATTGAATACGAGGAAGAATGTTTTGAAATATACTAAAATCCCTAAAACCAACAAAAGAATTTCAAAAATCGGTTTTGGTACAAGACAGTTGAAAATAGACGAAAATAACAGTGAATTAAGAAAGTTAATAGACACTTCGCTTGATTTAGGAATCAATTTTTTCTGTACATCCTCAAATTATCAAGGGGGAAAGGTGGAACCCAAGCTTGGTCAACTTCTCTCAGGATTCAGGGATCAAGTGGTTATTGCAACTTCTGGGGGGGTTTCTCATGAAGATGGGAGAATTATTATTGATTCAAGCCGTGCTGCACTTGAGAAGAGCGTTCAATCAAGCCTTAGCAATCTGAAAACGGACTATCTAGATCATTTTGAAATCCACTTTCATGATCCTCTTACACCTTTAGAAGAGGTATTATCATATCTATCAGAATTACGAGAGAATGATGTTATCAAATCTGTAGGAACATCAAGTTTTCAGCCTGATATACTCAGAAAATGGGAAAAGCTTATTCCAACAAGTCTTGTTCAAGTTCCTCTAAACCCAATTCAGACAAGGGCATATAATTCAACAATAGGAACTTGTCAACAATTGAATATCGGTTTGTTAGCATACACACCTTTATTTAGTGGTCTTTTGGCTAATAAACTCAAAGACTTGCCAAGTTACTTAGAAAAAATGTTTTATGCTCCTAATAGCTGGAAGAAAGCCATATTTAATCTAACACACGATTTATCAGAGTTAAGTCAGGAGACAAGTAATTCAATTTCTGAATTAATTTTGAACTGGATCTTCTCACATGATGGAATAACCAGTGTGCTCGTAGGTACGAATAATATTGACCATTTAGTAGAAAATGGAACAGTTTTTGACAACCCTATTTCATCTGCTTTATTAGAACGAATCGAAAGAACTATTAATTCTCAGATTGATAAATTACAGCTTAACAGTGTCGAAAATAGGCCAAAATTTGAAGTAATAGTGCAATCCGTTTCAACTAATTCTGAAGGTAAAAATGTTGCAACCTTCAAATCTGGATTAAAGATAATTGTTCCTCAACAATATATGGTTGGGACAA
>CAZALJ010000327.1:0-2984 GCA_964485715.1 uncultured archaeon | reverse complement strand
CGTTCATTGTTCCTCTTGATCAAATTTCGCTCTTTCCAAGAAAAGATAAGCATTGCCAAAGTCATTCAAGTAACCAAGACGCTTTTCGTGAGGTTCTTTTGTATTTAGGAAGTTATTCCAACACAATTGAAGGTATTTGCTTGAAGATACTCTGTCAATAAACACTTGTTTATCCACGAATGTGTAATTGCCGGCTTTGAATAATTGAATGCGATTTTGAGTTTGAATGTAGGTTATCAAGTCTAACCAGTTATCTGCTGCTGTAGAACTTAAACCAATATCTTTAAATCGAGATTTAGCAATGGGTTCACTGTTGTTGTTGATTAAGCGGAAAATTTCTTCTGCTCTTTGTTTTAAGGTCCTCTTAATCTTTTTTTTTCTTTTCCTGGTGATCATGTAATTCACTTCAGCTAGTACATGAATGTACCTGCAACTGGTACATAAATGTATCTCTTGATGTATATAAATGTATTTATAAGATCGAGTATTCCTAACTTCATTAAACATATAGGAAAGGATAATTGTGTCTGCTGCAGTCGATATGGATCAGATATTCCAATATTTTATTGTATTAACTTCTAATCAAATAAAAAAAGATTTCAATTCGGAAGAAGCGGAAATTATTCTTTCTTCCTTTACAAAGCGGTTTAGTGAACTTTTTGTAAAGCTAAAGGAGAAAAAAACCGAAACACAAGTTTTTCATGGGATAAATCCTATATTCGTGATTTCACTTGAGGAATCACTTCCTACAACTGAAAAGGATAAAAAACAGGTTATTGAACATGTATTAGCAATTTATAGCATGATGCTAGAAGACCTTGTCCTAGAACCACAAAGGCGATTTATGTCTTCTTCTAAAGATCCCTGGTCAACTTTTATCGAAGATACTCGAAAGGGTAATCAGAAAATATACGATAATGAATACTTTAAACTTCAAGAGGTTTCAGCTACCGAAGAGGAGTTTGTTTTTAACATCAACCGTTGTCTTTATCAAGAAATCTTCAAACAATTCGGTCGTGAAGATCTTGGTCCAATTATGTGTGAATATGATTCAATTGTTGCTGAGAATGTCGCCAAGTGGGTAAGATTTGAGCGTGAAGAAACGATCGCAGAGGGATTTCCTAGATGCACCTTCAGATTTTATAGAATTAAGCAAAAGTTCTCTGACAATCCCATCATTGACAATATTTACTCCTTTCTGAAAATTATTGATGACGCCGATGAAATGTTGTCAAAACAGGAAATTATTGAGAATGGATTTGAAGAAGAAACTGAACTTGAAGACATTATAAAGCTCATTGAAACCATACGAACTCATCCTGGTGTAAAGACTTCGATAATTGAAGAAGGGCTCGTATTTGGTAATGTTTCCAGTTATAAAAGGCATGAAGATTGGAAATTATTGTTCAATAGGAAGATTCCAATTGAAGAGAGAACTAAAATTATAAGAAATTTACCACTTAAATTAAAAGAGGAGAAAATTAGTCAGTTAATAACTCATATTCTCGAAAATCCCTACGAGCTAGCTTCTATTAAGTGGGTCTGTCTAAATTATTTGCAACATCACTTCTCCTCCAAGGTTGGGTTCGAATCTGAGGGTGTTAATGAACTTCAATTGACTCCTTTGTTAGAGGAGTTTGCAAGGAATTATCCAAAGGTTTCTTTCGAATCACATCCTATTCATTATGAGTTTGATATCCCGCGAGTTTCTATTCATATTTATGGGAAAGGAGTTCCAGAGTACAAATTAAAAGAGCCTGCACAACTTTTACGGAGAAGAATGGTTGTTGACTTTCCTAATGCAGGTTTATCGGCAATAAAACCGATTTTATCTATCGATCGTGTCGCTAAGAAGTTTTTTGACATTTTAGAAGATCCAGAACAACCATTTCAGCTTCGTGAACTTGCTCTTAGAATTCTCATCAGTAGGGTCGGCATCAAACTAGTACCTTTCCTCAAGAATATTTCTGAAAATGAAAAAGATGACCCATTCCTTAGAGGAAGAGCTATCGATTCCCTTTCATGGTTTACGAGTAGTTTACCTCAATTGTTTAATACGATAGACGAACCACTAGAAGAATTTGAAGACTTTCCCGTTCCTGTCCAGAGATCAATCGTTGATTTTCTCACACGACATGGAATAAAAGAAGTATTGTTGGTAGCTATTGCTAAAGATGAAAATATTACTACTACTATTAGAAGGATAGCTCTAAGAAATTTGGGGATATATACCGATCCAAAAGTAACTGATTTCCTATTAGAATCAGCAAAAGAAAGGTCGATAAATGAACTCCTAAGGCAAGCTTCTTTGGAAGCATTAGGAAAACATGAAGCAAAATCTAGAATTAATAATCCAGTATTCGAGATTTTTATCAACCCAGAAGAGTCATCATTTATTCGAATAGAAGCTCTTGAGACTCTTAAAGACCTTAATTATACTCCATCTGAAGAAACTTTACAATTAGATAGTCCTGATTGGATCACAATCCTGGGCTTGAAGCAATTAATAGAGGGATGAACATGGATTTTAATAGTGCAATTAGAACTTTACAATTCTACTTAGATAACCAAAGTTTTTTACAGAAGATATCCTCCCTTAAAGATCTTGAATATATCTCAACACCAGCCATCAGTCTCCTTCTAACACAAAGAGGAGAGGTATTTCATCTTCCAGAAGATAAGCTGTTTAAAAAAGGTATCTTCTTCTTTGATGACGACTGGATAGACCCCCAAAAAATGTCAAAAGACCGTTTTGCGAAAAATAATATCATAAAATCTTCCATTGACCTTTTTAATAACTTAATTAATAATAAAATGATTAAATCGGGTTACTGGGATCTATTCAATAGCTTTACAGAGATTAATCTTGTTGATAGTCTCCTAATATTGAAAAAGAATAATGATTCAGCTGACATTTACGACCTCTTAGTAGAGAGTCCTGAATAACTCTTAAAAAAGAGTCGTATTTCTATAGGAGGGACAAA
>CAZALJ010000326.1:0-2986 GCA_964485715.1 uncultured archaeon | reverse complement strand
TCTTAAACAAAGTCTCAATAATGAATTCGAAAAAATGAACGCCACACTTCAACAATTGAATCAGACAGCTGAAGCACCACGAGAGCTGGAAACAATACTTAGTGTCGAAGTGGAGAACTTCATCCAGAACCTCCAACTTGCATTTCAGTCTGCAAGTGAATCTGGAGCAGCTCGGATTGCGGAAGTGATTGATGAAAATGTTGTTCAAGAGATAAACTCGACTTTTGATACTCTCAAATCTCAATCTGATCTTTCAAATCTTAAAGAAATTATAACAAGCCATTGGAAAATGGCTTCTCAAAAAGGGAGTTCTGTCCTTTCTCAACTTGGTGAGGACTTATTAAATCAATCAAACACCCTCCTAGAATCAATAAAGAGTAGTCTTCAAGATTTAACTAAAGGTCTAGAGGAATCTCAAACCAAGCTCAAAGAATCGGTGGAGAAAAAGATCCAATCGCTGGATTCAGCTCAAAAGGAGAAGTATCAAGATATCCCAGCACAACTTGAGGAAAATAGCAAAGTAATCGCTTCAACTCTTCAAGTAGCTCAGCAAGAACTCCAGAATACTTTGAAAATAAATAACCAAACCATTATCGAGTCAATTAAGGAAATTTCCTCACAAATTACATCGACTACAAATGATAAGTTACAAGATATACGTTCTCTTCCTGGTACGATTGAGGAAACTTCAACTCAATTGATAAAGAATATTGAAGACCAATACAACAATTCAAAAGAAGTAATTGATACCGTCAGGTCAACAAGTTTAGATCATCTCAAGAAAATTGAACAGCAGGCATCATCTGAGAAGTCACAGTTCATAGATCAAATTAATAAGATAAATAGCGGGATAGAAAATGAATTAAGTAATTTAAAAACGATGGTAACTGAATTAGACAATAAATTCCCAGATAAAAAGGCCCAAATGGAAATAGAAATTCACCAAGCAATTAAAACTTTTAATGCTAATATTCGAGATATTTTTACTAAATTAGAGACCGAACTTAGCTCTGGGAAGATTCAGCTAAGTCAGAAAATGGATCGCCTCTATCAAGATTTTCAAGCAAGTCTTGAAACCTTTTTATCAACTGCTGAGAATTTTGTAACATCCCTGAATACTCGCCATGATACTCTTTTAAATCAAACCAGCGGTTTCTTGGACGATAGTTCCACAAATAGCATAGAGGCGCTAGAGGTAGAAAAAAATATTATAACAAATCGTCAGCAAGCGTTATTTACAGAAGTTGATCAAAATCTAACCACTTTCTCAACCACTTTCGGTCAGAAAATTACGAACGGATTAGAAAATATCTCCAAGGACATACACGAAAATGTTTCAGGTGTAAAAAATACTATTACTGATATCGGAGGCTCCTATTACAGTCCCATTGATACTATGCTTACAGAAACGCACTCTTTCTTCGAATCAGAAGGAGAGAAGACATCAAAAGTTTTAGAGCATGAGATCTCGAATCTCAATTCAGAAGTTGATAAAATAGCAACGCAAATACAAGATACGATATCTAGCGATTTAGCTCAAATAATAGGTACTATTCCCGATAAAATTGGATCAGGGTTAATGAAAAGTAAAGATTTAATGTCTGCAATCTCTGAGGTTCAGAAATTAGCTACTGAAGTTCCAATAACTAGTGTGGAAGAAACCTATCTCCAAACCCAACCTGAAACAAAAGTAATTCAAACGTTAGAAGCCATGTTGAGCCGTACAAAATCCACTATTCAAATTATGGTACCTAAATTATCAATGATCCCTTGGGATCTACTAAAACAAGCAGGAACTCGTCGTCGTATACAAATTCTCACTCAAGTCGATTCCCAGGAAACAGCTACAAAAATAACTCAAGAGCTTGGTAACGTTCAATTAAAACACTATGAAAACGTAGAAGTATATGCTTTCGCGAGAGACGGTACGGAGGAGGCTGCTATCGGTTCAGGTGATAGTAGTGGTGTTCAATTAATTATTACAACGGATAGTCGTCTTATTGGGGTTCTTAAAGAAATAATCCAAGACTTATGGCCACGAGGTAAGGCAGTATAACGCTTTTAAATAAAATAACCTCTTAAGATTTGAATTCTAACTCCCTAAATTTCTTCAATACAAAACAAGCTCTGAATGTCAACCATTTTGAAGGTGATTTCTTTGGTTCTATCTCAACTAACATTGGATTTCTAAATTTACTTTCATTTAGCCAATATCCTGAAGTATCCATACGTTTAATCACGTAATTAATAGCTTCTTCAAACTCAGGACGATTTAAAGCGTTGATCCTTGCCAACCAATATAGAGTATCAAGCGCATCAGAAGTATATGAGTGAGGAAATCCAAATTTTTTCCAACTGCTTTTATTTTCAATTTTTTTCATTTTTTCAGGCTTTTTTATCATTTGGGCCTTGATCTGACGGATTTTTGATGTTTTTTTACCTTTAATCGCTTTTCGGTACTCTTTGACACCTAATGGAATGTAACGAAGGATTTGATTTTCAGCTATTTTTTCCTCAATAATTTCCACTGCTTTTTGAATATCTGGTTCATGTTTTTTCTCATCTAGGTAGCTATACATTGAAAGAACCTTTGTGAGAGCCATCTGACAATCAGGTAATAGATTGTAGATGGGATCAATACAGACGACTCCCTGATATTCGGTGATATGCTGTGTAATCAATTCAAGTCCTTTCTGGACACGTTCATCATTCTCATATCCAAAATAGATTAGTGAACGAAGGACATTCGATGTCAAACAAACTAATGGAATTTTAAAGCCTAATTTATGAGGGAAACCACCATTGGGCAACTGATATGAAAAAATATGTTTGGAAGCTTGCTGAATTGATTCAGATGATGGATTAGCATTTAAATCGCATAGAAATATGTATTGCCAGTAATTTCCTGTATATTTTTTATAGGGGTTCTTTGGATCAGACCAAGTGCCATCTGGTTTCATAAATGAGAGAATAGTCTTGATAGGAG
>CAZALJ010000325.1:0-2996 GCA_964485715.1 uncultured archaeon | reverse complement strand
ATCCGCCAAATTTTTCCTGCAAGTGGACCTAATCCTCCTCCAATTTCAATCTTGTGATAATCTCGAAGGAAACGACGGGTCTTTATATCATCAACATTAGCAGGAATACGTACAGCATTCAGCATTGGTAGACGGTGAGGCTTTTTTACAACTAGCTGTAGATCCATTTCTTCTAATCTTTTTACTAATTCGTTATGAATATCAATGTGTCTTTTGAATACATTCTCCAGACCCTCATTAAATATGAGTTGTAATGCTTGATAGAATGCATAAAGCATGTTAGAGGGGGCAGTATGATGGTATACACGTTTTTTCACTCCACTCCAATATTGACTTATGAGACTCACATCGAGATAAAAGTTTGGAACATTTTCTTTACGATTGAGTACTGCAGAAAAAGCTTTTTCAGAAAAGGTCACGGGTGCCAAACCAGGTGGACATGATAGACACTTCTGTGAACCACTATATACCGCATCTAATCCCCAATCGTCCACTTTAACCTGCATACCACCCAAACTAGTAACACAATCTACTAAGAATAGTGAGTTTGCATCCTTAACGATTTTAGCGATATTCTCAATGGGATTTTTAACACCTGTGGATGTTTCTGCATGAACGGCTGCAACAACTTTGTAATCTTGTTTCGAAATCTCCTCTTCAACTTTATCTTCTAAAATAGGTGTCCCCCATTCAAATTCAATGTGATTTATATTAGCTCTAAGCCTTGAAGCCACTTCAATCATTCTTTTTCCAAAAAATCCGTTAACCAATATCAGAACTGGATCTTTTGGTTCAACCAAATTAACAAAACAGGTTTCCATCCCCGAAGAACCTGTACCGGACACAGGAAATGTCACTGCATTTTTTGTATTCAATAATTTTCTTAGTAGAATTTGAATTTCATCCATGATTTCGAGAAAGAACGGATCAAGATATCCTAAGGTTTTGTTTGTCATTGCATTATATATTTCAGGAGGAACGTGCGAAGGCCCTGGACCCATTAATAAAATCTCTTCAATACCATCTAAAAGATTTTTCATTGAGATTCAACTCTATTCTGGTGATTTTATAATGAATTTTATTAATTTTTTTGAATCAAACTCTTTAATGGAATAGTATAGTGATGAGAACTAAGATGCTAAGAAAGAATTCATTACTTTTCTTGATGAACATCTGTATAGGAATAACGGTTAAACGGGTAGCTTGAAATTAAATTGTGGAAAATTTTAGTTAATAAGCAAAATTTCTTGGAACTGCATATGTTGAGTTCTCAAAAATGTTGCTTTTCTTCTTTTATATAGATCTATTCAATACTGAATGATGTTAATGTGCCAGATGTTAATTTTTCAAAAAGTGTTTAAGCAGAGAATGACATCAGCTAAGTTTTTAATTTCATCCTCCTCTTTGTTTCGAATAACTTAAATTCAAGAAGATTAATTCATACATATTTCAACGGCATTTTGATTAAATTGATAGAGGCACGTGTCTGAGATGAGATTTACATCCAAACTTCTGATTTGTGTGTTAATGATAGTCTTTATTTCTGGGGGACGAGTAATGGGAAGTCTAGCAAGCTGGCAAATATACTATACCCCTCAAGGGAATTTTCAAATACATTATATTCCTCTAAATAGTGGGTTCCCCGAACATGAAGTGTCACTTAGTTCAGTAGAAATTTTTGGAGCTATCATCGAAGATGTACGGGATAAAGTCCTTCAGTGGAACTTTGATAATCCTGAGAGAAATTCACGAACATGGATAGGTATCTCTGACCAGAATGGTATTAATGCCCGAGGGGGGACACAAGCTGGACATGGAAAAATGTCTTTCGACCCGTTTTTCCTTGGAGAAGCTGATGTCAATTTGGGTCGGAGTGCATCGATCGCCGAACAGTATGCAATAGCGGTTCATGAGTATTTGCACGTCATTCAATTCATGTATCCTGGTAGTGTAGGACCTCCTTGGGTCTATGAGGGTCAAGCCAGGATGTTACAAGATAAAATCTATACACTCTGTGACAAAGATGACACCTTTGGTTGGGCAAATTATTATGGGGAAGTACAAGGTTATCTTGAGAATCCTATAAGGAATTTATTCCAAGATGGGGCATATGATTTGGCTCTATTTTGGAATTATGTTACGGAACAATTCGGACAATATCAAACGGAGCCTGGCCGTGGAGTGGATGCCCTTTTTCATTTCTGGGAAGCAGCTCAGGCAGCAGGAGGATGCACTGATGCCTTCTATATCTTTGAACAAATGCTGGAAAGACTTGGATACACAAGTTGGGATATAGTGGATGTTTTTACCTCCTTTATCGTCGCGAATTATGCGAAGGACTTAGATTGGGGACAATCCCCATCAAATTATCGTTATATGGATGAAATCCAACAACCAGGAAAATATGCTTCTGTACCACTTCAAATTGATAAAATTTTACCCTATGGTGGCGCTGAATCTGATATTGATATGATTCCTACCCCGTGGTCACCTATGTACTACCGAGTAATTCCTGTTGTCCGTGGGGCTCGTTCTCCAATAATTGTTGATGTGAGTCAAATTACAAATGAAGATTTATTTATTAAGGTGCTCATTATTAACAACAACGAATTAGTAGGTCATTATACCCAAAGACGAACCAAGCATTTTTCGCAAAGTGTTAGTGTTAAACCTGGCGATGAGCTTGTCTTGATTGTCTCAACATTGGAGGATACTAATGTTGATGCAGTCAGCTATCGTTATACATTCTCATCTAGTGGACCTGGTCTTACTGTTAATATCCAATCTCCCCGATCTCGTTTGGAAAACCTAGAAGCGTATGTAGGACCCTACAATGATCCAGGAAAATTGTTGATTATTGCGGAAGTCCTTTCATATTTGTATCCACTCCCCAATATCGATAAAGACGACTTTCATGTGAAAATAGGAGGATTGGATGCCAATATCGTGAGTTGTACAGATGTTTATGGGCTATATTACTTAGAAGTGGAAGCGCC
>CAZALJ010000324.1:1530-3010 GCA_964485715.1 uncultured archaeon | reverse complement strand
AAGCTGGATTGCTTTCCCAATAATTCCGATGACTTTTTCTATTCGTTCATGTTGTTCAGGTAACGAAGTCTTAATGATATCTAGCCAACCTTGTGAGAGGAGTAATTGTTCTGACGTCTCTGACATGATCATCCTAAGTAAGAATCCGCGAGTATCAGCTAATCTATTGCTATCAAGATCAGTAACATCAACACAAACAATAATTGCACCAGTATAGCTCGATTGGGAATCATAAAGGGGAGCAGTAGAGACGAAAAATGTTTTATCTTGACCAGACTTTTCTCTCATTTTTATCTCAAGGTGCCTAAGAGGTTCTTTATCTCCAGCTTCAATTTGAGTTTTTATTAATTTAAAGTCTTCAGGATAAGTAATTTCCGAGAAATTCCGTTTCATGAGTTCTGTTTTTGTATATCCTAATGTATTGCACAAAACTGGATTTACAAACGCAATATTCTCTTGTTTATCCAAAATCATAAGACCTTCACGAATGTTCTCAACGAAAGCACGATATTTTGATTCTGACTCTGTTAATCGTTTCATAGTTTTCCGCTGTTCAGTTATATCTCTGACAAGGCCAAGGATAATATCAAAATGGTTAATATCTAAAATAGTAAAATCAAGTAAAATTATATCTCTTCCTTGTGTGAAGGCTCGAACTTCGCCCTGAAAATATCCCGTTTGTTCAAAAGTCATTAAAGGCGATTGGATATCCATAGGAAGAAGTAAATTCCAGTAAACTTGTTCACGGAGATCTTTAATTGAGGTATATCCATGCATTTGAGCAAACACGTGGTTGGCAGTTATAATTTTCGCTGTTTTGCGATCTAGTACGAATACCCCAGAGGAAGAAACGTTAGCGATGACTTGGTCTATAAAATTGATCACTTGCTCTTGGGGGTATAATTCATTGCGACCCAAGTTTTTTCCCTTGCTGGGTCAATTGTTAATGGAGAATTTCAGAGTATCCTACTGTTTAAAGTTAAGATCAGAATAAACCATCTGTATACTGAAATATTGGCCTTTTCGCGTAAAAAAGGTTATCTAGAGAATCCTTCCGCATATAACGAATAGGAAAACTCTCTAGAGAATTTCTCCGCATATTCTGTTAACAAAATCTTCATAATCCCTTAGTATTTTCCAACCCCAATAGGAAATTAGTTTTAGATTTACATTATACAAGCAGTTTGTATTAAAAATCCTTTTCTTCAAGTCAAAACAAAGTAATGAAGTATTTAATACTCCAACAGAGCGATGGACCATTGGAAATAGAGAGAAAAATTCTGTTTTGGACAAGTACGGGGCATTTTTGCAACCACATCGGGAATTACTTGACTCCTGCACTCTTGATTTATCTTCAAACAGATATTCATCTCACTCAAACAGAGCGAGGCATGCTGGGTTCCATTCCAATGGTTTTATTGGTGATTCTTTCATCATTTGTAGGTCAGTTCGGAGATAAACACCAGGAAATGAATAAACA
>CAZALJ010000324.1:0-1430 GCA_964485715.1 uncultured archaeon | reverse complement strand
TTCTTTCATCATTTGTAGGTCAGTTCGGAGATAAACACCAGGAAATGAATAAACATCTAATCTGGCTTGGAATTATTGGTATCAGCATTTTTGGAATATTTATGTCATTTGCTAATAGCTTTATCGATTTAGCTATTGCAACGATTATCCTAGGTATTGCACTTTCAACATATCATCCACTAGCGTTGACGTATATCAATAAGATGCCTAATAAAGATCGAAATATGGGGATTAATGCGGTCACTGGCAATTTTGGAAGTGCGATTACTCCACTCATTGCAATGGTCATAACAATCTTTTTCGGATGGCGAGTGGCCTTTTTAGCATTTTCGGGCTTTCAAATTCTGGTTGGTATTGCGTTTGCATTGTTATTTCCCAATGACCCTGGTACACTCGTTAATATTGGTGGTTATACTCAAAAAGAACACGAACATGAGATACCCCTATCTCGATCTAACATATACCTCCTCACTATTTTATTGGTTCTCATATCAGCTGCTCGTGCGCCAGTCTTCCGCTGCATTTCCTATTTCACAACAGTTGTATTTGCAGACGCTTTTATGTTTACAAAAATCGAATCATCAATTCTAACGGCCATCATTTTAGGAATTGGTGCGTTTGCTACTTTTTTAGCAGGTGTAATAAACAATCGAAAAGCTCAAGGTGCGGGAAGGGATGAAAGAGTTGGATTTCGAACCACAACAATACTATTTTCAAATGGGATGGCGGTAATTCTGTTAATGTTATTGGTTATTATCCCTACTTCCAATTCCTTTGGTATTTTGCTGACATATTTATCCCTTTCTTTCTTTTTCTTCCTTGGAGCAGCAATTTTACCAACTATCATGAGCGAAGTAACTGGACCATCATATGGTATGGCTTCTGCGATTGGAGTGTTATTTGCTGGCGCAACATTAACTGGGGCCATCGCTCCCACAATTTTTGGTTATCTTGCAGATGAGATAGGTTTTTCTGCTAGCTTCTTTTTCCTAGGAAGTGTTGCGTTAACATGTGTTATACTAATTATCCTATTCAAGCTAGTCCATCGATCAATAACTCGCCAATTGAACTATTCTATGAAATATAATTCCCTTACTGAATAACCAACAATCCTTTATTTTAAAAATACATATTAGAAGATTAATTTTTGTGTATTAAGCACAAAAAACCTATGATAGAGAGAATGATGAAGATCTAGTAAAACTCGTATTAATTCTCGAGGTAGATTCAAATAGTTTTTAATTATTATAAGTCACAAAACTAAATCCACCGTCTGTTGGAGGATTTACAAATTTCATTGTTAAAACGACTCCTTAGACGTTATCCTAAAAAAGAGAAAGAACCATCTGTTCCTCCCAAACAAGAATTAATCACATTTATCGGAGAAGCCTATGCAGGAAAAACCACTATATTGCACCGTTTAAGAACAG
>CAZALJ010000323.1:0-3028 GCA_964485715.1 uncultured archaeon | reverse complement strand
ACCTAATGGTGCCATGAGAGCAAACACCTATGAATATCATCCTATTATTCGTCAAATTAATGTTTTCTGGGGAACAGGTGATTGGAAAGCAGAAGAAATCATTGAAGATACAAAGAATGGCGTATATCTCATGGGTGCAAATATCCCGTCCATGGATGATGAACGGTTTAACTGGGCAATCTCATCCCAAGAAGGCTATCTAATTAAAAATGGTGAATTAACTGATCATCTTTACTCATGTACTGCGACAGCAACAACCCCAGCTTTTCTTCAAAGTATTGATGCTCTTGCTGGTGATGACCAACAACTTTTTTGGTCAGGATGTGGAAAAGGAGATCCCATGCAAGGAGGAACTGTGTCCAATGGCGGACCTACAATGCGAGGAATTGCTACTTTAACAGGACCTGGAAGTTAATGAGGAAATGGTAATGCAAGATTATTCAGAGCGAATGGAATTTGCTTTAACAAAAGCAGAGGCTAGAGAAACCACAGCTCAAGTTGAGATCTTCTTGGGAGCTAATCATCTGTTAACCATTCGATCTGCTGTGGGTAAAATCCTTGAAAGTAAAGTTATTCAGGATGCTGGTATAGGTATTCGTATTTTAACGAAAGATCATGGATTAGGATTTTCTTCAACGTGTGATTTCTCCGATAAGTCGATTTCAGACGCAATAGAACAAGCTGTATCGCTAGCGAGGTACCGTAAAGTCAACCCAGATTACTCTTTTTCGTCTCCTCGGAAAGCTACTCGGGTAAGTAAGTTTTATGATAAAAAACTAGTTGACATGATTTTCTCTTACGAAGATATTAACGAGCAAGTAAACCAGATGTTACAAGAAACTTTAGATCTAGCAGCTATCAAGGAAGCTGCTGGACCGACTCATTTAGTTGAATATTCTAAACAGATTATGAATACTAATGGTGTAGATGTGTCAGAGAACGGTACTTACTGGACAATGGAGCTAATGGCTGTCGCTGAATCATCTTCAGACAGGCGGGAAGGATCTGACTCTTCTGCAGGCTATTCAATTAGTGAAATTGACACCAGTTCACTTTCAAACCATGCAGTAGACATGGCAGTTCGAAGTCTTGATGGACAAAAAATCAAAACAGATTCCTACGAATTAATTCTTAGTTCTATGTCCGTTTCAACGCTGTTGGGTTGGATAGGTTATATTCTGTATCCTCAAAATCAAGAAAGAAATATGCCTCTCTTGAAAGACAAAATAGGCGAACAAATCGCTTCGCCACTAATGACGGTAGGTCACGATCCTTTAAGAGTAGCTAGTCCCGTATCTGGAGCATACGACGACGAAGGGATACCAACTCAAGATATCGACTTAATAAAAGATGGGGTATACAAAGCAATGCCATTCGATTCTTACTATGCCACTCAATTTCAAACTGCTCCAAATGGAACAGGATATCGGATACAAGCAGCCTCAGGAATGACAGATTATCCTGGGCAACTATATCAAAGTGAACCTATACCTCAACTCCCTGCACTCTATATGGATGAAGGGGATAGTACTGTTGAAGAAATGATCTCAACAACTAAGAAGGGGATTTACCTTCATTTCCTACATTACGCTTACATCACAAATGGTGGAACTGGTGACTATACTGGCATACTTAGACAAGGAACCTTCTTGATCGATAATGGAGAGATTACACAACCAATCCAAAAATGTCGTCTTATAGATAACATCCTTCGTATAATTCAAAACATCAAAATGGTTGGCCCTAGTCGAATGGCTGGCACTTGGCGAGAAATACGAGAAGCCCCCCCAGTAAAAATTTCTAGTGTGAATATAACACCGTATTAGGATTTTCGCCTTTTTCGAAGATCGTACATAGTGGAACGTAATTGTTTCCGAGTTGCTTTGGTGTATTTCTCCTCGCTCAAAACATCGTTTAACATCTGAACATTTTGTTCTTGGAGCTTCTGAAGGTTAAGAGATCCAGTTTGAGAAATTTGTCGCTCAAGCTTTTCTTGAAACATGTGCATGGCTCGCTGAGCTCCTGAAAAATTCCCTTGATCAGCCATCTCCATAGCTTCATACTGAATAAAAGCAGCCTCTAAAATATGGACATTTTCTAGAACTTGATCGTCTTCTGTTGTTAAAAGCTTTTCATCTGTAGTATAGGTGATATTACACGGAACTTTGGACTGAATTGGCTTAGGGGGCCCACTACGAGGAATCCATCGGACATTAAAGGTAATGGCCTCTATTTCACTTTCTTGGTTCTCTACTGATGGAATAGTTACATCAAGGACGATTAATAACTCATTTCCGCTTCTAAGATCACTAATTTTTGCTGTATTAGAGGAATGATCTTCGTAAGGAACTCCTAGTGCCCTTCGAATTGTAACTCCTTCTGTTTTTTGCCATTCAACCTCAATATTATAAGCAGCTGTCGCTAAAAGTCCTTCAAATTCTTGTTCAATGAATTTAGGTATATTATCTGCAGTTTCAATGAAATAAAAGGAACCTCCAGCCGAATCAGCAATATTAACCATTAGATCCTCGTCAAAGTCGTCACCCACTCCAAAAGTGCTAATGCCAATACCTCCCTCATAAATATCAGTTACAGACTCTCGAATTCGGTCACGATCGGTGATACCCTCATTGACAAGACCATCAGAAAGAAGTAGTACCACATTGCGATATTCTAGATGTTTTGCACTTTCAACCTGTT
This sequence comes from uncultured archaeon, assembly GCA_964485715.1. Taxonomy (GTDB): domain Archaea; phylum Asgardarchaeota; class Heimdallarchaeia; order Hodarchaeales; family Hodarchaeaceae; genus Hodarchaeum. Next base: position 328 of record CAZALJ010000323.1, on the reverse strand, counting down.
TTGACCCTTCTATGATCCCCCCGTGAAGGTTTGTTCGACCCCGACTACGAACTGACCTAAGTCGGTTTATGATCGAGGCACGACTAGCTAATTCCGATGATGGGATAATTGTATCAACTTTATGATCATAAATCGTTAACGCAAATACGTCCTCTTTTGAGAGATTATTTACAACAAATTCAACTGCTTCTTTGGCTTTTTGGAGCTTTGATCTGCGCATACTCCCTGAACGATCGAGAACAACACCTAAGTTCAAGTTTGTTCTTGGGATCGAAGCTTGGATTTCCTTTCCTGTTAATTTTAATTGAATGTAAAGATGAGTATCACC
>CAZALJ010000322.1:0-3031 GCA_964485715.1 uncultured archaeon | reverse complement strand
AAAACAATCTTTTTGTGATTAATAACCCCAGGAAACTGTTCCGTCTGCAAAAATTTCAGCGGAAATGGAAAAGAATCCCCTCGGAAGTAGCTCAGGAACTTGCACCTGCCATGAAGGATTATTTCACCGAGCTTGTCCTGCAAGAACGACATGAAAGTATAAAAAAACTGAAATTTCATCAGATTGTCAATCTAATGACCCGTATGGGGATTCGGCGAGCACGGAAATATAAATTACCTTAACATCCAATCTCCGACAGAATAGGGGGTTGTTCATTGATAGTGTTCTTCTTGATCTATCTCTTTCCCGCAGCGCCGACACTTATAAACACGAAATTCATCGTATTCGTGTTTAGCTAGTTCTCTTTTTGCAATTACTGATTCCTCTTTAGATATCGTACGATAAGCATGACCAAACAGCAAACATTTTAGACCCATGTTCAATCATCATCCTTCAGATTGGAACAGAAACATCACCGATAAGGGGATGAGTGCAATTCAACAGCTCATCAACAGAAATGGTTAACAGTCTTGTTGGAGCCCCCCCACCACCATATAATTTTGTGATTGAACCATTTAAAACTAGTTCGTCTAAAATAACAGGGAGTTCAACACTGATAGGAGGAACATCACCGACTTTAAAACCTGTAATCTTCAAAACCTGTTCAGGGGAGGCAAGTCTGACGTCTTTAATACCTAACAACTTTTTTAATTTTTTTGTCTTTATTTTTCTGTTTCCTTGAAGAATAATCAGATAATAATCATTCGTATTAGTCACAACGATGATTGATTTGATTATTTCCTCTGGTTTACAACCTAAAGCTCTAACGCTTTCATCAACTGTAGTAGTTAAAGTTTCTAGATTGATGATTTTTGCATTAAGTCCATTTTTATCTATATATTGCTGAAGTTGCACTATAATAAACCTCTGACGATGTAGAAAAATGAATATCTGGGTCGTAAATGTCTTTTTCGCACTCTATTTCGATTATTCTAAAATGTTAGCATGTAGAATCTTAATTGCTAGAAGACTAATTCAACAAATCATAGGTGTGATTAAAAAAATATATGGTTAAAACATCAATATTAAACAGCACTCATAAGTATCCCTGGTTGATAGCCTTACATATAGGTATGTGGTGCTTTTAATAATGTTAGAGGGAAACAGGATCCTTCTAAGAGGTTTAGAACTTTCAGATGTAAATGAATTGATGAAATATTGGAACAAAAGGGAAGTAAAACAGTATCTACTCCAAGTAGCTCCACATTCGAGAGAAGAGGAAAAAGAATGGATCCGATCTACTTGGAAAGGAAGACGGGAAGGGAAAAACTATGTTTTTGCTATTGTCTTAAAGGCCGAGGAATTATATATTGGAAATGTGGAAGTTTCTATTCTTAATCAAATAAGTAGAAGGGGAATGATTGGAATAGTTATTTTTAATCCGAAGTATTGGAGTAAAGGCTTAGGAGCGGAAGCATTAGAACTAATCATTGATTTTGCATTCAAAAATCTCAACTTACATTCTGTTGAGCTCGAAGTTCTAGAAAAAAATCAGAGAGCTCGTGCTTCTTATAAGAAGGTTGGATTTAAAGAAGTTGGTAGAAGGAGAAAAGCTCATTTTTTCGAAGGTCGTCTGATTGACACAATAATTATGGATATTCTCGCTTCTGAATGGATTAAGGAAGAGTAAACAATGGATCGAGTTATCGAATTAATCCTCCAATAGCAGTAATTCGGACATCATTTTCCTCTAATCTGTCTAGAAAAGGGTTAATTCCAATAGAATCAGAAGTTAAATGTCCTGTAATAAGAAGCTGTCCGTGATCTAATTTTAGAATCTGGAATAATTCCGTAGGTGCAATGTGAATATAAATGAGTGTATCAATACCATGCTGATAATAACAATCAGCAATATCAAAACCCCCATTGGTTAAAGCACCATGACTAAAAATCCAATCACCCAAATGATTTTCAGATTCTCCTTTAGCAATCTCTATCTTCGTTTTAGCTCCTCTGAATTCGGAAAACGACTTTTCTAAATGAGTTATAACCTCATTCAAAAGAGGGTTTTCATTCATTTTTACCAATTCTTCTATTGAAGAAGTAATCAACCTTCTACCTAACTCATCGGAAGGACAATGAACGTTAAGAAAGGGAATTCCAATTAATCGTGCAAAGGAGGGGACTGCATCATAATTTCCAGCATGCGAACCAAACTTAAATCCGAGAATTTTTTTATCAACAATTTTTTGGGCTTTTTCTTTGGATACCCCTTTTGACATCAACTGATCCAGATGTCTTTGAAAAACTTGAAAGTGGTTTACTAAGCCAACAGGGTGATGAGCAATTACACAATCAAAATTATGCTCTTTAGCAAATAGAAGCTCGGCCACCCCAATGTCGATTCCATAAAGGACGTTGGAAATGTTTTCTCCAGGAACATAGACCGCAGAGTCAGCTGGCAGTTCAGTCATGCCGACTATCTCAAGTGCAATATTCATAATAGCCTTGGTATTCAATTTTAAAACCTCAAACAATTTAAAATATTGTGTTATTATGACTACAACCAGATTATGGGTATTTCAAAAATGATCGAATAGCTTTTTGCTAATAAGTTAGAGGTAAAATTATAATGAATAATGATCCTATCTGGTACAAAAGTTATCCAAAAGACGTTCCAAAGACCTTGGATTATCCATTGAAAAGTCTAGCTGATGTCTTAACAGAAAATGCTAGAGAGTTCCCTAATAACACCGCATTACTACTTGCAGGGAAACAATTTCACACTACAAGAGTTAATTATGAACAACTTAACCGAATGGCAACTAATTTTGCCAAAAATCTCTACAAAATTGGGGTTCGAAAGGATGACCGTGTTGCTCTTTTCTTACCCAACTTCCCTGAATTTGTTATAGCATTCTACGGAATACAAAAATTGGGAGCAATTGTTGTACCGTTAAACATAATGTTTTCACAAAAAGAATTAGAGTACCATATTAAGGATTCTGGATCCAAAGTAATAGTAACAATT
>CAZALJ010000321.1:0-3040 GCA_964485715.1 uncultured archaeon | reverse complement strand
TAATAGATTTGGCTAAAGGAATAAAAACTGATGATTACTTAAGCCAAGTTGAAGAAGTAGTGGAGCCATCAAAAATTGATTATATCATCATAAATCATGTAGAACCTGATCATACTGGTTTAATCAAAATAATGTCGAAATTAGCTCCTAATGCCATATTCGTTGGAACCGAAAAAGCTAGAAACATGATTGCTGACTTCTATCAGCTAGAAGATACAAAGAATATCAAATGGAAGGTAGTCACCAACGATGACGAAATTAATTTAGGAAACCATCAACTGGTTTTCTATGAAGCGCCATTTGTACATTGGCCAGAAACAATGGTTACTTATGAGAAGAACTCTCAGATATTATTCTCTTGTGATGCATTTGGAAGCTATGGAGCATTAAGTGGAAAAATATTTGATGATGACAAAGGGGTTGACCAAAACTTCTATGAAGAAGAAGCCTTACGTTATTACACAAATATAGTAGCTAAGTTTTCTAGATTTGTAATAAAGGCCATTAATTCATTAGAGGGGTTAGAAATCTCAATGATTGCACCAAGTCATGGCCTAGTTTGGAGAAAAAACCCAGAACGTATAGTCGAACTCTATAAACGTTGGGCTGAATATGCAGATGATCCTGCTGGTGGTGAAACAGGGATCACACTCGTTTATGCCTCTATGTATGGTAATACAAATAAAATGATGAATGCTATTGCCCAAGGAATAGGAAAAACTGGAATACCACTCAAAATCTTTGATGCTGCACGAACACATGTCTCTTTCATCTTACCTTATCTATGGAGATATAAAGGAGTCATCATCGGGGCTCCAACATACGAAGTAAATCTTTTTCCCCCTATTGCATATATTCTGGATATGGCCTTACGAAAAAGGATTTATAACAAGAAAACAGCCTTTTTTGGTTCTTACGGATGGAATGACGGAGCGAAGAGGGATTTTGAAAAAATCGCTGAAAAGTTAAAATGGTCTATCTTGGAAGCTTTCGATTTTATTGGTGGGCCGTTTGAAGAAGATCTGAAAAAAGGAGAAGAATTAGGAGAAAAAATCGCGAAATTGATAATAGGCTCTGACTAACAACCCTCTCTTTAAAGAAATTACAGGAAAAAATAAAAAAGAGGATAGTTCAATTCTGTAGCTCTTCAAGAACCTTGAAAATCTTATCCTCGTCTGGAGGGCCTTCATTCAATTCATGGGGAATATCAATATAACGAATAATTCCTTTTTTATCGATAATGAAGATAGCGCGTTTTCCAAAACCAAGACGGGGGATGAACGCATCGTATTTCTTGCTCACTTCTGCATAAGGAACCCAATCAGCAAGAAGAGGATAATTCAAGCCTCCAAGACTATCTATCCATGCAATATGGACTGGAATTGAAGCAACTCCAATTGCTAAGACTTGTGTATTGAATTGTTCAAATTTATCAATTTGATTACTATAGGAGGGAAGCTGATGAGAACATACAGGTGTGAAATCCTGTGGATAGAACGCAAGCATTACAGTTTTCTTTCCTTTATAATCTGCGAGGCGGATTTTTTTTCCATCTTGAGCAGGGAGCGCAAAATCTGGAGCTTTATCTCCAATTTTTAACTTTGTTTCACCTTGAATAACTTTTTCTGCCATTTTAAATCACTTTTAATTAGTTAATAGCGGTTATTTACTCAAATGAGGATAATAACCCTCTATTCTTAACTATTGTTATGTGAAATAATTCAATCATCATTTGACCTAATCAGATATTATGAAAATTTTACAATAATTATCTTTAATGACTATACAATAAACGTTTAATTGAAGTAAAGCACTTTAAATAATACAGAGGGTCAGATATGGTCTCTAATTCGTATTTCAATCATCCACCTTTCGATAGCTTTCCTTTTAAGACATTTATACAAGTAGTTGATAAAATGGAATACCTAAACGAGGAGTCTTCTCCATATGAGGTATCTCCAGGAACAGACCTTTGCATAAGTGATACATATTATTCATTAGGTTTCCTAACCTATTTGCATGCTTTTGGGAGAGTAAGTAACAAAGACGGTGAATGGATTCTTAATCCTAGAGGAGAAAAGCCAGTAGAGAAGCCATATAGGTTTAAGTTAATTTCAGATGCTGTTGAGATTCTAGAGGCTCTCTTGAATGGACATAAAAATACTGCAGAAATAAAAAAAGTTGTTCCTAATCTCACTGAAGAAATGATTAATGAGTACCTTAATGTTCTTTTACTGTTGTCACAAAAAGGGAAAATTGAACAACGTGCAACAGGATGGGATGCTACGTTCATACTCACAGAATGGGAGTAAATTGAGGAATAAAGTCGAAGTAAGGGAGAGACATTCAGGTGGTTTACATAAGCTTGGATTCAAACTTCCCCGAGAACATGGTTTGACTGCAATTTGGTTAGTTTCAGTCCTATTGGGAGTAGGATTGTCACTTATAGGAGGACTCAGACTAGAAGGATTATTACTCTCTCTCGTTTTTTCTATATTGGTGATTATTAGCTCAGATTCAATAATTGATACAATAAAACGAAAATTTACCGTAATTTCTTGGTTTCCATTACTCTCTATCTTCATAACAGTTTTTCTCATCTTGTTATGGAAACCGGTTTGGGAACTATTACTTGTTTTAGGCATTTTAGGATTAGTAACATGCGGGTGGTTAGTTTTTGCTTTTCAATCACGGCAACTCTCTCCTTATGAGCTTATTTTTGGTTCAACAGCTCTTGCGATGATGACCCCATTCATTTTTATTGTTTCAACAATTCAGGTTCCTATTGAAACCTCATTTAAAGCTTTTACAATTAGTTGGATCAATATCGGTGTTACAATATTGATGATTCTGTATGTCGAGAGTTTACGAGGTAAAGTTCCACCATATAGTTCTTTCTTGGTCTGGAGTTTCTTCCTTGTCTCCTTTATTCCCTTAATACTAGTTCAATGGCTCCATCCGATCACCCTCATTGCAATTATTGAACCAACTTTTCTTAGTGTGTATCAAGCATGGAAAAAAGAATTGTTAAATATCTCTA
>CAZALJ010000320.1:0-3040 GCA_964485715.1 uncultured archaeon | reverse complement strand
GAACTAAACCTTCCTTCTCTTTTTTGACAAGAAACTGGTTTCATTGAATACGAATGACACTTTAAATTCCTTAAATAATATGGTATAAACAGAACTTGAAATGGGGTTTTTTTCCTGTGCGCGCGTAAAACGCATTACTTCAGTTAACACACAAAAGGTTTTTAACTATTTGACACAGTAATTTAACCAGTTGAGAGTGGCCCATTGGTAGATATATTAGACCTTTTAGCAGCAAATCCTCAGATTCAACAGTTCCTAACTTCATTAGGGATATCTGTAACTAAGGAAGCTGGTAAAAAAATAGGCAAATGGATTGTAGAGTCAATTACAACTAAAATAAGAGGATCTGAGTTATTCGAAGATAGAAAAATCAAAGAAACTGAACAACTACTAGATGGTTTAATTTCTCAAAAGAAGACAACAGGAATTACATTGCTAGGGAACTATTGGATTGAATTCTTGACTTTTATGTTTCCAGATAGAGAAATTGCCATTGATAGACTAACTCAAACGGAATGTGATTACATAGCTCAAAGAATTTTTACAGGTTTAGGTTTTGAACAATTGCTTCTTGATACCGGCTATAGACCTGAAAAAATACGATATATGACCTCTTTTCCCGGTGTGCAGTCACGCGCTAATCACTATTTTGACCTTGCAGCACGTTTTGAACAAGAATATTTCGACAACTTTCTGTGCGCTAGGGTAATTGATATTCGAGTAGGTTCACCTAAAATTTTTGTTAATTCACTTCCTAGAGTAGTTTCTGACATTAATGGGAATCCCTCTAGACCACCCATCTTCAGGGACCATGATATATTCGCTATAGTTATGTCAAATGAGCTATCTTTACTCAAATTAAGTAGACTCCGACAAACTATAAGAACTGTTCAAGAAACGAATGATGTTATTCTGCCAAGATTAATCCTCATATCAAATCAAGAACTCTTAGAGCTTCTTAGTCGCGAGAATAAAGAAGAACGAGGAGATAGAATGAAACGTAAATTCCAAGAAGCCCGACTCTATAGAGGAGGAATAGAATAATAATAGGAGGTCAATGATTGAAGATAATTAGCTTGGCAAATCAAAAAGGCGGAACAGGTAAAACTACTGCAGCCGTCAACATTGCGGCAATGCTGGCTAAGAAAAGGAAAAAAACACTTCTTGTAGATCTTGATCCCCAATCAAATGCAACAATGGCTCTGATGGACCCATTACAGGTTGAATCTAAACTCAGTATTGGCTCGCTTCTTTTGGGTGACGTGAAATTTCAAGATGTGATTCATCAATGTAGCTATCTGCCATATCTATATGTGATTCCTGCTACCTTGGAACTTTCAATAACTGAGTTTGAATTAACTAGAATACATACAGGCGGAGTTTTACTAGAGAAAAGATTGAAAGACGCAGAGGATTTTGAATATATTATTTGTGATTGTCCGCCAAACTTTGGGGTTCTAACAACAAATGGTCTTACAGCTAGTACACATATGATTGTTCCCATGGAACCAGAAACTTTTGCGATCTATGGTTTGCAGATGTTGATGACAAATATTGTCCCAAAAATTCTGAAGTTAGTCAACCCTAATCTGAAGTTATTGGGAATTCTTCTCTGTCGGGTTAATCCCGTACGAATTCTAACTGCCAATATTAAAATAGAGATTCGGCGTCTTTACGAGGATTTGCTTTTTGAGACAGTAATTCCAGTTGATGTTCGATTGCCTGAGGCTCAAGCTCTTCATAAACCAGTTATAGTATATCAATCTTGGAGCCGGGCGGCAAAAGCATATGAAAAACTTACTAAGGAAATCTTAGATAGATTAGGAGAGAGCTAACATGGTAAGAAAAAAAGAAAAGAGCAGTAGACCTGAAGAGGAACAAAAGAACATTCAGAGAAAAATGGCAGAGCAATTAGCAGAAAGAGTCGGAACATCAGCAGATGAAATAGAAAAAGGCGTCAAAGAATTTATCGAAAAATCAAGCGAATCTCTTGGTGAAGTACAAGATAAGCCGCCTTATCGCCGCCCCATTTGGTACGAGAAATTCTTTAGCATAATTCAAGAGCGAACAATAGATAGGTTCTCATTGGAGTTTATTAGACTTAATATTGTTCAGGCTAGAAGTGAGGCTTATAAAATACGTAATGGGCTACGATTTCTCGGTTTGATTGATAAGAAAGGCTATGCTACTTCAAAACTCAATGGGCTACGAGTTACAGGAGAAAAATTCAAACAAAATCTTGCAAAGGTAATTTCGCAAGCATATTCGGACTTGTTCAAGATAGTAATTATTGAAAAAGCAACAGCTGAAGCTGTGGTAAATTTTATGATTGAAAGATACGGATATAGTCAATATTTGGCTGTAGAGGCAACCACGCTTTTTGTATATTTCTGTTCTAAAGCGGGTATTCCTGTATCAAGAGAATTATTGAAATTGCAGTACAGAAAGAGGAGGAGACGAACAACTCCTCCAAAAAAGCCTACTCGAAAACGAGAGAAAGTCACGGCTGAGGCAGAATACGATGAATCCTTCGCGACCTTAAGATTTGATGAATTTAGTTTTGCTGTAAAAAGAGAACTTTCCTCTATTGAATTTGCAAGAAAACAAGTGAATTCACTTTTGGATTATCTAGAAAAGCAACTAATTAGGGAAAAATCAACGAGGGCTTAGTATTTCATAGACTCGAACCTGTGAAACTTCAGTTCTCTTATTCAAACGTTATCAACCATTCTCTATGCATCTTATATTACATTATATGTGTTGCATGCAAACATTTAATGCATGCATGCATTCCACTATTATAGAATAAATGCTATTTTAACTAATTCTCGTGCAAAAGCATGCATATTTTTTTGAGACAGAATCAGATATCGCCTCATGCAACATGCGCTAATAAACCTGACATGGAATAGAACGGATTCAAAGTTTACGAATTGTCTATAAGTTTCATTGTCAATGGTCACTTTGCTGGCTCTTTATTGATATAATAGTAGGATTGTTTCTAGTAGTTCAAGGAATACTGCTATTAACAGATCTCTTA
>CAZALJ010000319.1:0-3050 GCA_964485715.1 uncultured archaeon | reverse complement strand
CGTCAGAATAACAGGAAAATTGAGTGTTCTTGAAATGGTTTTAATTAATGCCAAAATATATGAGTTGAGATGAAGATTGTTCTGATTCAGGAGATTCGTATGTCTGAAAACATCATCGATCAATAGAATCGAATCTTGAGAGAGGAGCTGAAGATTAAGATCATCTAATAGTAAAGCTTCTTCTTCTAGTGTTTTTGGTTGAAAAACTAATAAATTTTGTAAAAGGTGCTTAATTGATTTTAGTCGAACAATTGGGAAGTTTCCACTAGTATCAACTAAATAAATATGATTACATCCTTCCTCCAACTTTTTGCGAATAGTTTGAACCAAGAATGTTGTTTTATATGTTCCAGGAAGTCCATAAAGTTGAACAGCTATATGTTGTTTGTTTAAAAGGGAATGGAGCGGATTCTTCATTGGTTAGACTTCCTTCTTTGATATAAATATTCCCTGATGTGAATTTTAAAAAAATTTATTGATTTCACATAAGAATTCTTTTGAAAGAGCTATAATATCTCTTATGAAAAAAGGATCTATAAATTACTTCACTGATATTAGGGTTAAAATTGCCAGTAAGTTATCGAATAGCCATTCAAACAGGTGATATGCGTTTTTACCACAAAATATCAAAATTATTCGAAGAATCCCCTCTAAATGCCAAATTTTTTGCGCCTAATCAGTCAATCCCTTCTCAAAAATACGATCTAATTATCACAACAGAAGAATCGGTTAATCACTTGAGTGATTCTCAAATCCTTCAATTACGGTTCGAACAGATTCAACCATATCTTGTTACAAAAATTATTGGGATTGTTGCTAGAAAAAGAGAACCAAAGTTCAAACAATTAATTGTGGGAGTTGACCCTGGTGAACACATAGGACTGGCAGCAATTTGTGATGGTATGATTTTAGCTGCAGAAACAAGTAAGTTACTTCAATTGACTAAAAAGATAGAGGAATATTTAGTCCTATTTCCTAGTGAAATGGTGGTTATTCGTATAGGTGATCAACCCACTTTTGTATCAAAGGTGATCTTCAATAGACTCTTTAAGGTATTTGGTGATATAAATAATATTAAACTTGAGATAGTACAAGAAGCTTATTCAAGTTCCAGAAAAATAACACCAGCTGTCCCCTTTAGTCCTGATGAAACAGCTGCAATTACTATTGCTCATCGTTCTGGAAAAATAAAAAATCACCTGGTAAGAAGTAGAATCCCAATAGGTAGAATAAAGGAAATTCAAAAATGGAGTCGTAAGTTATCAGACAATCGAATTACCCTGGATGCAGAACTGGCAAAATCTGTTGCATTGGGTGAAATTTCCATAGAAAAAGCAATAAAACAAAAAGAAAGGCAATTAGAGGCTAAAAAGAATGAATAAAAGACGGGGACTTTTTGTTGGAAGATTTAATCCTTTTCACAAGGGTCATCTAAAGGCTGTTCAGCATATTTTGGAGCAGGAAGACGAAATAATAATTGCTATCGGTAGTACTCAACAGTCTCACACTATTTCTGATCCGTTCACTGCTGGAGAAAGACTATTGATGATTCGAGCAGCAATGAAAGAAGCAGAAGTTCCGCCAGAACGAGTATATATTGTTACTATCCCTGATATACATCGTAATTCTGTGTGGGTGAGTCATCTACGTAGCTACTGTCCTCCCTTTACGCGAGTATATACAAATAATAGTCTCACTCGCCGATTATTTGTGGAAGCAGGAATGGAGGTAAGATCTACTGGCCCCTTTAACCGTGTTGATTTTAAAGGAGCCCAAATTCGTGAATTTATGGCAGAAGGAACTAAATGGCGTCATATGGTGCCAAAAGCAGTTTTGGATGTCATAGAATCTATTGATGGATTAGACCGAATAAAGGAAATTATTCACGAAACCGACTGAAATCGCATTCTAGAGTTAAAACATGTCTTGGATGTCTTTTAATGCCATCTACAAACCCTTTTCGTTCGATTATTCCTGTCCCTCGTGCTGATAAGCTGTTTTTGATGGCACACAATAGTGTTATGAAGACATCAATCAGAGGAACATCCGAAAGTGTGCCCCCTTTGCAAAGAATTCGAAAAAAAGAAGCAACACGAATTGAACTTCTATCCAAAGAACTACGAAATCGATTATTCCGGATTGTAGAAGAATTTCCAAGTTTAGATGCAGAGTCTATTACTGGTTTTTATGTAGAAATATTAGACATTAGTTTTGGAGTGGATAATATCAGAAAAACTTTGGGATCTTTTTCTGGTGCCGCTAATGTCATTTGGAAGATCAAACGTGAGCATCTTGGAGACGTTTGGCACACGAGATCCGTTTTAAAAGCAAAAAGCTTGCGAAGAGCAGCTTTTGGACGAATGAAATCAGTTATCACTAAGTTAGATGCTAGACTAGAGTTTATAGAAACTGTAAGAGCTCGTATGCGTGGAATGCCAGGAATTGACTTGGATCAACCAACAATATGCATAGCAGGATATCCAAATGTTGGTAAAAGCTCTTTAGTAAATGCAGTAACATCAGCAACACCCGAAATAGGAGCTTATCCTTTTACTACCAAAGAAGTGACTCTAGGACATTTAAAAATTCCTATCTTTTCCTCATCTTCAACAGAACGACCAATAAGTCATATTTCGTGTCAAATTGTTGATACTCCTGGAATTCTTGATCGAACTTTAGAGGAGCGGAATGTGATTGAATTACGAGCAATAGCGGCTCTGAAAAACTTAGCTACAGCAATCGTTTTTATTTTTGATTTCACTCAAGAAGGTTCTCTTGTTCCTCAAAAAAATCTACTTAATCAGATTTTTCGTAATTTTCGTGACATCCCCTTTTTGTTAATTTGTGGAAAAGAAGATATACTTAATGAAAATCAAAAAACAACACTTCAACTGTTCTGGGAACAAAATTTTCCTCAGACAGATATGCATTTAGTATCAATGAACAATAAAGAAGAAATTAAGAGTCTTCTAATAGAATTCTTCGAAGAAAATCGGGTCCAAATTCAGCAAATTATGAACAAGAGAAAAATTGGAGAAATTTAATGAAGA
>CAZALJ010000318.1:0-3071 GCA_964485715.1 uncultured archaeon | reverse complement strand
TGCTAATTGTTAAAAAAAGAAGATTTAGAAAATTCTTCATAATTTTATGAGGGTAAATAGATGTCTTCACAGCTTGCCCAACTTGCTGAACGAGCTCTAGAATTAATTAAACCATCTAAGAATTTGATTATTAAGAAAGTAGTTATTGGAGTTCTTTACACTGGGATTGAATTAGAAGATGAAACAACTGGAGTGTCCTTTACATTGACGGATCGTTCCACCGACCATGAGGGATACCATCGCCTTCTCCACAATGGATTTCTTTCAGACAAAACATTATTTGAATTAATTGAATATTGTTCCTCTCCTCATGCTATATTGAGATCAATTGGAGTTGCTGCACTTAACGCTTACTGTCAAGCTCATATTGATTTTTCTGATACATCTTGTAAAGATATTGTCGAGATTCTTAAGCCAACACCTGGCATGGTGGTAGGAATGGTAGGGAATATCCATCCGATTTCTCTTTACTTGGCTAAGAAAGGCATTTCAATGAGGATTTTAGACAAATTTATGCCACCCACCTATGTAAACAGTATTACTCAAGTTAATGAGGTATCAGATCTTGAAGTAGTTGATAATATCTTTGTTTCTGGCTCAGCTTTAATATTTGATAACTTTGATGGGATCATCCATTTATTACCCCTTATCTCTGGAAAAAAAATCCTTGTTGGACCATCAGCTCAAATTTTTCCCAAATTAGCTTTTGATCTTGGGTTTTCAGCTGTTGGCAGTTCAAGAATAATCAATTCCAATTTAACCATGAGGATTATACAGGAAGGTGGAGGATATAAATTTTTTAAAACCTACACCGAAAAATATGTCTTCTTAAAAGAATAAGTACTTTTAGAGTAAAAAAATACAATTAAAAGGGCAACTTGAATTTTGTGCATAGGCACAAAATTTATAAACTAGTTTTGTGCAATAGCTCATTGGTGATAAAATGCCTAGAGGCGATAGAACTGGACCGTGGGGGTTAGGATCGAGAACTGGCCGAGGACTGGGATATTGTAGTGATTTTTCTACTCCTGGATATACCAAAGGACCAGGTATGGGTATAGGCTGGGGACGAGGTTGGGGTCGTGGATGGAGAAGAGGGAGAGGAGCGGGTTGGGGACGAGGTGGCGGATCTTTCCCTTATCCATATTATTTAGAAGCAGCTCCCCCTTACCCAATAGCTCCAGTAGGTCCAACCGCACTTGATCCAAAAGAGGAATCAAAATACCTAGAACAGACCCTTACTGGTTTGAAAAAGGAGATCGAACTCATAGAGAAAAGATTAACAGAACTGGCTAGTGAAGAGAAGGATTAATTGACTTTTCATTAGCTCCCATTTATTCTTTTCTCATTTTTTTATCCTATAGTTCTTTACAACTGGATTGAATTTTTTTATTACTCGTTTGCTCTGAATTACAGTTTTTAATTTCACCTAGTAATAGAACTCATTTAACAGAAAAATCAGTAAAAGCTAAGTGCTACAAACCTAAAAATCTTTGATAATATATTATTATTTTTGTTTTCAACAATACAAGAAGACAGAATTTAGTCACTTTTATTTATTCTTCCAGGTAATTTCCTTATATAATACTCAATTCCTTCATATTCAAGTTCAACTATTTTTTCATCACTTAAGAGCTTATCTACGATACAAAAATCCGTTTTTGCCTTTTCTAAGAAATATTGAACTGCTTCTTTCCGCATGGGATGAACTGAGGTTATACTTAGCAGATCATCTTCCACATTTCCAGTGAATGCGAAAGCATTGCCTTCATAACCGATTAGATATTCAATCTTGTCCTCTCCAAGAATTTTTGAATATTCTTGAAAGGCACGGTTGATAACATTCTCGGTTGGTGGGATAATCCATTTCTCAGCTGGAGGTCTGGTTGGAATAGCTAAATATGTTCTGCTTAGATTTGGTAGTGACCCTAGGAATTTCGCTATTTTCTGAAATTGGTGATTGTAGTGTATCTTCGCCATTAGCATTGTTTCACTTGCAATTATTCCTTGAAATTCTTTGGAAAACTCTTTTATTCCTTCTAAAATTAATTTCAATCTCAAATGTTTGTGAGGTCTGTTTATTTTCTTCCATAATTGCGGATTGACAGTATCTACTTTGATTGATCCAGATCAGCTTCCAATAGAGCTTCTCTTACTTCCTTCTGCCATAGGAGAGACGAGTTCGTAATTATCGCAATAGGTAGGCCAAGCTCTTTTAGAAGAGAGATTTCTTTCTTTAGATTGATATCTAAGGTTGGTTCTCCATCTGGTACGAAAGTGAGATAATCAATCCTCTCTTTTCTGCATAGAGCTTCATCAATTTTGTTATTGACCTCACTAAGAACATCTTGTGGTCTATAAAAGGAATTTCTGATAATATCCGTATTGAGAGTTTTTCCTAATTGGCAATAAACACACGAATAAGTGCAATTTTTAGGTGGAATATTGTTTACCCCTAAACTTCGACCAAGGCGCCTCGACGGAACTGGTCCAAAAGCTAACAGACCCAAGTTTTTCATATTTTTTCATCTGAATTTCAAATATGGTTTAATGTGTTTTTATTTCTCTCTTTCAACTTGCAGATTATCTCTACACAAAGCCACATTCGGATTTCCTTGACTTCGGTCGGAGCCATTCCTCCTAATGTTGTGAGGTATATTGATGTCTTACCACAGCCACTAAACCCTACAAGTGAAATTTTCACATTAAACTCCTAACATGTTTGTATATAGATGCAACTTCTATGTTTATGAATATTTATGCAAAATACTTATGAATATTTATGCAAAAGATAAATTTAGATTTAAATTATTCCAAATTGGAGTAAACGATAATATCTCGCAGTAGAAATCCCAATCGTTAACCGATCAGAGAGTAGAAACAGTCAGTACACCACAAATCAATTCAAACACTTTGGGTATCCTACAGGACGCGAGAATAAGGATCTATTTGAGTAGTGTGGAAACTTTTAAGGAAAATATTGAAGCAATTCGCCAAAGACGGTTGTTCAAAATAAAAATTGTTGAAAAATTACAAAATAGAACTAAAGAAATTAAATTAATTTAATGTAA